>DASTDN010000524.1:0-7773 GCA_035710365.1 Streptomyces sp.
CCCGGGTCCGCCGTGCTTCCGGGTCAGGTCCTGGGAACACAGCAGCTCGATCCTGGCGAGGGCCCGCGCGATGTCCATGCGGTCCAGTAAACCCGCCGCCACTGACAATTGGCTTTCCGTCAGGCCACGCCCCCGGTCCCGGACGGCGGTCGCGGGAGAGGGCCGGCGGCGGGACCGGCGGCGTGGCCGCGCCCCGGGTCGCCGGGGTGCCCGGTGCCGAGTACCATCCGGCCCACACGCGCACGAGCTGGGAGGACGGACGGTGGGACGGCTGACCGGCGGGGATCCCTCGCTGCTGCGGAGGATCAACAGCGCGGTGGTGCTGCACGCGCTGCGTGGCACGGACTGCGCGACACTGACCGAGATCACCCGGGTGACGGGGCTGTCCCGGCCGACCGTCGAGGGCGTCGTGGAAGGGCTCATCGAGGGCGGGCTCGTCGTGGAGACGGCCGCCGAGGAGGGGGCCGCGCGCAGGCAGGGCCGGCCGGCCCGCCGGTTCCGGTTCCGGGCCGAGGCGGGTCATCTGCTGGGCCTGGAGATCGGCGTGCACCGGGTGGCCGTGCTGCTGTCGGACCTGGACGGGCGGGTCGTCGGCACGCAGGCCAGGGCCGTCAGCGAGACCGACTCCGCCGACGAGCGGCTGGAGCGGCTGCGGGGCGCCGTCGCCGAACTGCTGCGCCGGGCCGGTGTGGCACGCGGGTCGCTGCGGGCCGTGGGAGTGGGCACGCCGGGGATCGTGGAGGCGGGCGGTGTCGTACGCCTCAGTACGGCTCTGCCGGAGTGGACGGGGCTGCGGCTGGGCGAGCGGCTGAGCCGGTCCTTCAAGTGCCCGGTGCTGGTGGAGAACGACGCCAACGCCGCCGCCGTCGCCGAGCACTGGAAGGGGGCGGCGGCCGAGTCCAACGACGTGGTGTTCGTCCTGGCCGGGCTCAGCCCGGGGGCCGGTTCGCTGATCGGCGGGCGACTGCACCGGGGCTACGGCGGGGCGGCGGGTGAGATCGGCGCGCTGCACCTGCTGGGTCGGGAGGCGACGCCGGAGGCGCTGCTGTCCACCACGGACGAGCCGCTGCACCCGCTGGACGAGCAGGCGGTGGCCGAGGTGTTCACGCAGGCCCGCGAGGGGGACCAGCGGGCGCGCGCGGCGGTCGAGCGGTTCCTGCAGCGGCTGGTGCACGACGTGGCGGCGCTGGTGCTGGCCCTCGATCCCGAACTGGTCGTCGTGGGCGGGTGGGCGGCCGGGCTCGACGGGGTGCTGGAGCCGCTGCGGCGGGAGTTGGCGCGGTACTGTCTGCGGCCGCCGGAGGTGGCGTTGTCCCTGCTCGGGGAGACGGCGGTGGCCACGGGGGCGCTGCGGCTCGCGCTGGATCACGTGGAGGAGCAGTTGTTCGCGGTGGAGGGGACGGTCGCGGGCCGGTGACCGGGCCCGCGGCGGTGGGGTCGTGGCGGCTGTGAGTGCCTTGGGGGGCGGCGGGAGGTTGCCGGTGCGGTGTGCCCCCCGGGGAGGACGAGAACGCCGGTCGCCGTCCGGGGCCGGCCGATCCCCCGGCGGGCAGGCTGCCCGCGGGGGAACGGCCCGGTTGCCGCCGTCCCGGTCAGGACGCCTGGCGCTGCGGGTCCTCGTGGATCCGGACGCCGCCCGTCTCGAAGGTCAGGCGGCACGTGTCGGCGCGGTACGTCGCGACGGACACGGCGGCGATGCCGTCCGCCGTGAAGAAGCGCGTGGTGACGACGAGTACGGGGGCGCCGGGGAGGCGGTCCAGTTCCCTGGCGTCGTCCGCGCGGGCCGAGCCAAGCTCGACCGCGTTCTCCTGGCGCTCCAGGTCCAGCCGCTGGAGCTCGCGCAGGACCGCACGCGCGCGTGCCGGACCGGAGGGCGCGTCTATGGCGGTCAGGTCGGGCACCGACGCCGACGGGATGTACAGCAGCTCGGCGGCGACCGGCTGGCCGTGCGTGGTGCGCGAGCGGCGCACCGTGTGCACGGGTTCCTCGCGGTCGGTGCCCAGGATGCCGGCGACGGCGACGGGCGGCGTGCCCCGTTCGGCGTCGACGGGCTGCCAGGCGTCGCCGTCCGCGCCGGGCCACGCGTCCTGCTCGGCACCGACGGACACCCCCACCCGGGGCGGGGCCACCGTCGTACCGACACCGCGGCGGCGCTGGAGGCGGCCTTCCAGTTCGAGCTGTTCCAGGGCCTGGCGGAGGGTGGCGCGGGCGACGCCGAAGCGGGCGGCGAGGTCACGCTCGTTGGGCAGGATCTCACCCACCGTGAACTCCGAGTCCAGCGCGTCACTGAGCACGGTCTTGAGGTGCCAGTACTTCGGTTCCGGCACCGATTCGAGCTGCGTGGTCCCCACCCTGTCCTCCGCGATCGCCGTGTCTCGCCGCCGGGTGCCCGGCGGCCTTTCAGCGCCCTTGTTTATTAAAGGTTGTTTCACTTGTCTGCGACGATAGGGCTGCCCTCACCCTTGGTCAAGACCAATCCCCGGTCCCCGGATGATCACGGCGCGCCCCGGGCCGGTCGCGGTCCTCTCCCCCGGTTGCCCCCGCCCCCACCGACCGGGAGGTGGAGAGGGACCCGGCGGCCATCTCCCGGGGGCCGGGTCGCCGACGGGTCCCGAGGACAGGCCGGGGCCCGCCGGGCTTCACTCGGCCAGGGCCCTCAAAACCTCCTTCCAGACGGTCGGGTTGTACGGCATGCTCACGTGCGGGGTGCGGTCCTCGGGGTCGAGGTCCTGCAGGACAAGGTTGCGGACGTAGACGCCCTCGGTTTCCGCGAGGGCGCACGAGGTGTACGGGGTGACGACGTCGTCGCAAGCGGTGGCGATGACGGTGTGCCGCACGCCCTCGGCGGTCTCGCCCAGGTCGGCGAGTTCCTGCTGGAAGGGATGGTCGTGCTGGAGCTGCGGCCAGGCCGGTACGACGAGTTGGACGGGCCCCTGCTCGACGAGTTCGACGGCGCCGGGGATCTGGCGGACCAGGTTCACCAGGCCCTGGGCGGTGATGCCGTGGTTGCTGGGTGCGATGCCGACGAAGTTGTGCACCTTCGGGGCTCCGCCCAGCGCCTTGAGGTAGTAGCGGGGCATCATGCCGCCCTGGGAGAAGCCGACCAGGTCGACCTGCCGGGCGCCCGTGCGGCGCAGCACCTCGTCGACGTACTCGCCGAGTTGCCGGGCGGATCTCTTGATCTCGCCGAGTCCGAACAGCACGGGGTTGAGGTGACGGCCGTAGTCGAGCCGGAAGACGCGGTAGCCGTGGCTGCGCAGCAGCGGGGTAGCCGAGGTCCAGGTGTAGCCGCGGTTGCCGAAGGTGCCGTGCACGAGGACGACGGGGCGCGGGTGCTCCTCGGTGAGCGGGAGGCCCCAGTCGTCCTCGCCGCCCTGTACGTCGACGTGGGCGACGATGCCGGCGGCGCCCGCCCTGGCGAGCGCTGCGGCCCGGTGCGGGGCTCCGGTGATGTCGGTGGTGATGTCGTCGGTGTTGATCCCGGGAATGCGAGGGTTGAGGAAACTCATGGCCTTCTCCCTTTCGCGGTGGGCTCGGAATGCTGCGGACGGCCCTGGGAAACGCGTGAGGAATCGTCGATCCGGGGGCTTCGGAGCTTGCCTGGTGTTCCGGGTCCCGCTGCTTCTCTTCCGGAGCTACCGGAGCTACCGGAGCTACCGGATGTCGGGGATCTTGCGAAGTTCGCGGATCTTCCGGATTCCGGGATCTATCGATCTTGTCGCGGGTGTCCGGATCTTGCGGATGTTCCGGATCTTGTGGCTCTTGCCGGTCTTGTCGGTCTCGCGGTCGCCGCATCACGGGTGATCTCGTGGATCGCTCCGCATTCGAGTGTCGCGTCGGGTGCGGATCCCCACGATCCCTCGATGGGGGGAAGGAATTCCTTCCATCGAGTGTGTGGGGCTCGCTATTTCGAGCCGGACTTTTCGGGGGTCCAGCTTTCGGTGAGCCGCGGGGGCAGCCGGACGGACAGGGCGTGCAGCAGCCCGACGTACCGCGTCCGGGTCGTGGGGCGGGCGACGTGGCCGGTCAGAGCATGTTCGGCGCGGTCCAGGGCGGCGGAGAACACCGCGTTGTGCAGCGGGCGGAAGAACAGCGGCCAGCCGAGCCAGCGCACCCCGCGCGGGCGCAGTACGAGGACGCTGCGGAGCACCGAGCGGTGTTCTCCGAGCCGTTCCACGGTGAATTCGTAGAAGCCGCGGAAACCGCGCGGGCCGGTGAACGCGCAGCGGATCCACCGCCGGGGGACGTAATGGCTGACCACATATCGCACGGGGCCGTGGCCGCCGGGCACGCCGACGGCGAGAGGGCCCCGGAAACGCACGGGCGGCCAGTCGGGGGGCCAGAGCCGGTCGTCCTCGCCGCCGAGCGAATCGAGCAGTGCCCCCACCGCGTCCTGGGATGCGGGCAGGACGCGTTCGTGGATGTTCAGTACGGCGATCACGAGGCGATGCTGCCCCGGGCCCCGGGACCGGTCACTCCGCCGATCGGGGAACCGGAGGGCGCGGGCACGCCCTCTCCGCGGTGAGCGCCGCGCCGCCGTCCGCGGCACACAGGGACCCAGAGGCGGCGTTCGGGCGGCGGACGGATGGGAGGCGCGGGCCGCGTCGTGGTGTGTGCCGGGCGGGTGCCCCGTGGTGTGCGCGGCCGAGGACGCGCAGTGCAGGGGCCCCCGTCCGGCGGTGGTGGTCTGGGCCGGGAGGGGGGAGCAGGGCCGCGGGCCTGCCGCCGCCCGCGGCTCCGGTGTGAACGAGGGCCGCGGCCTCGACCGGGCGAGCCGTCGCCCCGCTGTCGGGTGAGGAAACGCGGGTGAGGGAGAGGGGGAGGCGGGGCCCGGAGCGTAAAGAGGGGTGAGACAGGCACCGCGGACACGGCGCCGCGACGCGGAAGGGGGTGGTGCGTGGTGGCGGAACCGCCCGAGGAACGGGGGCACGGCACCGGCGGGCCGGGCAGGCGGGGGGCGCCGGGCGGGCGCCGGGCGGCGCGGGAGCTGCTGCCGGCCTCCTGGCAGCCGCTGCTCGCCCAGCCGCCGCTGGCGGGCATGCTCACCCAGCCCCTGGTGGCGGACGCGCTGCTGGAGATGCGCCGGATCCTCCCGCCCTCCCTCGCGCTGCACTCACTGCGCGCCTTCCTGCTGGCCGACGCCCGCGCGAGGGCGGCCGGGACGGGGTACGACCGGACAGGGCTGTTCGCGGCGGCGGCGTTCCACGACACCGGGCTGACCGGGCACGCGCCCCGGACGCCCGGCGGTTTCCCGCACCGCTCCGCCGAACTGCTCGACCGCTTCCTGACCCGCCACGGGACGGACGAGGCGCGGCGGCGGGTGCTGCACCGCGCGGTCGGCGCGCACATGCGGCCGTTCCCGGCGCGCGACGCGTCCCCCGAGGCACGGCTGCTGCACTTCGGGGCCTGGCTGGACGTCACCGGCCGCGGCACCCGGCAGGTGCCGGGCGAGCGGCGCCGGCTGGCGCGGCTGGCGCCGACGCCGCTGCTCGCCGTCTCGTTCTCCGCCCGGATGGCCGTCTGCGAGCTGCGCAGGGCACTGCCCGTGCCGTCGCCGCCCGGCCGCTGAGCCGCCCCGGCCGTACCGCCCTCGTGGCGCCGCGCGCCGTGCCCCGCCCGGGTGCGGCCACGGCACCGCCATGCCCGTGACCGGCTCCACCGGGGGCCCCACCACCGGGCTCCACCCGTCGTGAAAGGAACCAATCCATGCAAGAGGACCAGCGGGTTTTCGATGTGGCCGTGATCGGCGGCGGCATCGGCGGCACGATGCTGGCGGCGATCCTCGCGCGCCACGGCGTGCGTGTCCTGCTCCTGGAGGGCAGCGGCCACCCCCGGTTCGCCATCGGGGAGTCCACCGTCCCGGAGACCACGTTCGGGCTGCGGGTGCTGGCCCGCCGCTACGACGTCCCGGAGATCGAGCACCTGGCCACCAACGGGGCGCTGCGCCGCCACGTGTCGTCGAACTGCGGCGTCAAACGCAACTTCAGCTTCGTCTACCACCGCGAGGGCGAGCCGACGCGGGCCGAGGAGTGCACCCAGTACCCGACGTGGGGGCCGCCGCTGGGGCCCGACTCGCACTATCTTCGGCAGGACGTGGACGCGTACATGTTCCACGTCGCCGTGTCCTACGGGGCGACCGCGTACACCCACACCGTGGTGGACGACGTGAAGTTCGAGGACGACGGCGCCACCGTCGTCACCCGCGAGCGCGGCACCTTCAAGGTGTCGTACGTGGTCGACGCGGGCGGCATGCGGGCGCTGCTGCCGGAACGGATGGGACTGCGGCAGGATCCGCCGTACCGCACGCGGTCGCGGACCGTCTTCACGCACATGGTGAACGTGCGGCCCTTCGACGCGGTCGCGCCGCCGCGGGAGCGGCACGGCATGCCGAGCCCCTTCAGTCAGGGCACCCTGCACCACATGTTCGAGGGGGGCTGGTTCTGGGTCATTCCGTTCGACAACGAGCCGACCGGCACGAGCGAGCTGTGCAGTGTGGGCGTCAACCTCGACCTGGACCGCTACCCGCGCCCCGAGGACGTGTCGGCGGAGGACGAGTTCTGGAGCCATGTCCGGCGCTTCCCCAGCGTGGCACAGCAGTTCGAGCACGCGCGGGCGGTGCGGCCGTACGTGGCGACCGACCGCACGCAGTTCTCCTCGCGGGCGGTGGTGGGCGACCGGTGGTGCCTGCTGCCGCACGCGAGTGACTTCATCGACCCCCTCTTCTCCAGCGGGCTCGCGGTGACCGTGATGGCGCTCAACGCGCTCGGGCACCGGCTCGTGGACGCGGTGCGCCGGGACGACTTCGACACGGCCCGGTTCGCGTACCTGGAGCACTGGACGAAGCGCATGTTCCGGTTCTACGACGACCTGGTGTCGTGCAGCTACGTCTCGTTCGACGACTTCGACCTGTGGAACGCGTGGAACCGGGTGTGGACCATCACCACCCTCTACGGCACCAACGCGCAGAACCAGGCCGCCGTGGCCTTCGAGAAGAGTCACGACCCGCGCTGCTTCGAGGCGCTGGAGGCCCCGCCGTACCGCGGTCTGCAGGGCATGGACAACCCGTGGGTGGAGCGGCTCTTCGAGCGCTCCCGCGACGCGGTGCTGGACTACCGCGACGGGAAGCTGACGAAGGAGCAGACGATCGAGCGGATCTACGCGCTGCTGCGGGAGAGCGAGCTGTGCCCGTCGGTGTGGGGCACGCTCGACCCCGAGGACCGCTGCCCGGCCGGCGTGTTCACGCTGTGGCCGCTCCTGCGGATCCTGCTGTGGGGCAAGTTCCGCTCGCCGCGGCACGTACGGGGCGCCTATTTCACGGGCGGGGCCCGTCTGGTGGGCCGGGAGGCGGTCCAGGCGTACGGCACGGAGCTGCGGCAGGGCGGCGCGGCGGTGCACCGCACGGCACGCGACATGTGGGTCAACTGGAATCGCGACTGGACCCGCAGGCCGGCTCCGCGATCAGTGACTCGTATGCAGAAATGATTGCCGCCCGGAAACCGTCGCCCCGAAAGGAGGCAGACCTGTGCCCCCAAGGGAAAAATCATTCCTGCGAATTCCGGAGCTGCGAGTTCCGGTTTGCCGCCACCACGCCTCGGGTAGGCAAGGAATATGGCCGATGAATTGAAATCCGGCCACTATGCTCCCTGCTCGGACGAGAGACAACGGGCTGCAATTCATGGCACAAAAATCTCCCTGCCAATCGCCCGCTGCATGCTCCTGGGACGAAATATTCCAGCACCAGGACCGCCTCATGCGGTTGGTACGACGACGACT
>DASTDN010000525.1:0-2329 GCA_035710365.1 Streptomyces sp.
GCCTGGACGTCGTCCTCGCCGACGGCCGCCTGCTGACCACCGGACGGCGCACCGCCAAGGGCGTCGCCGGATACGACCTCACCCGGCTGTTCGTCGGCTCCGAGGGCTCCCTCGGCATCGTCGTACGGGCCGTGCTCGCGCTGCGGCCCAGGCCGCCGGAGCAGCGGGTGCTGGCCGCCGAGTTCGCGTCGGCCGCCGAGGCCTGCGACGCGGTCTGCCGCATCATGGCCGCCGGGCACGTCCCGTCCCTGCTGGAACTGATGGACCGCACGACCGTCAAGGCCGTCAACGACCTCGCCCGCATGGGCCTGCCGGAGACCACCGAGGCCCTGCTGCTCGCCGCGTTCGACACCCCGGACCCGGCCGCCGACCTCGCCGCCCTGGGCGCGCTGTGCGAGGCCGCCGGAGCCACCCAGGTCGTCCCCGCGGACGACGCGGCCGAGTCCGAGATGCTCCTCCAGGCCCGCCGGATGTCCCTGCCCGCGCTGGAGGCGGTGCGCGGGGTGACGATGATCGACGACGTGTGCGTGCCGAGGTCCCGCCTCGGCGACCTCATCGAAGGCGTCGAACGCATCGCGGACAAGCACGGCCTGACCATCGGCGTCGTCGCCCACGCCGGCGACGGCAACACCCACCCCACCGTCTGCTTCGACGCGCGGGACCCCGACGAGTCCCGGCGCGCCCGGGAGTCCTTCGACGAGATCATGGCCCTCGGCCTGGAACTCGGCGGCACCATCACCGGCGAGCACGGCGTGGGCGTCCTGAAGAAGGAGTGGATGGCCCGCGAACTGGGGCCGGTGGGGATGGAGATGCAGCGGGCCGTGAAGCACGCCTTCGACCCGCTCGGCATCCTCAACCCGGGCAAACTCTTCTGACCCGCCCGCACCCGGCGGGCCGGTGACCGCACACCGCGCCCGCCCCGGCCCGCCGGTGGCCGCACACCGCCCGTCCGTGGCCGCCGCCCCGCCGCGGGCGGCGGCTCACTCCCCCTCCGGGAACTCGTCCGCCCACCCCGCGTCACACGTCCACGGCTCCTCCTCGGGGGCCGGCGCGAGCAGTTCGTCCAGCGCCTCGTCCAGCCCCAGCCACGCCCCCTCGCAGCCCGGCGGCACCACCCGCAGCGTCCGCTCGAGCCAGGCAGACACCTGCGCCGCGGGCGCCTCCAGCAGCGCGTCACCGTCCGGCGAGCCGAGCGACATCACCACGACGGCGCGCCCCCGGGACTTCCCCGGCCACACCCGCACGTCCCCCTGCCCGCAGAGCCGGAACACCCCCTCCACCAGCAGCTCCCGGGCGAACGTCCAGTGCACCGGGGACTCCGAGTGGGCGTGGAAGGTGATGTGGACCGCGTACGGGTCGTCGCTGAAGTAGCTGAGCACGGCCGGGACGGGCACGTCGCGCTCCGGCGACAGCACCAGCCTGATCTCCAGTTCCCGCTCCACCACGGTGTTCCGCATGGCGTCGTTCCTCTCTCGGACGGATTGTCGTGCGGACGCCCGGACGCGCCCGCACGAGGAGAGAGGGCGCGGGGCGCCGGGCATTACGCGGGTTCGGGGAAATTTTTTTCCGGATGTCATACGGCATCCGCAGGGGTCCGGGGACGTGAATGTTCCGTGCGGCAATGCCCGGAAAGGAGTGGGTGGGACTGGACGGGCCGTGGGAGGGGCGGCGGTCTGATAGATGTGGGGGTTCCCAGACGACCCCCGAGCAGATACGGGACGACGGACATGAGCGCCCCAACCCCGGCACCCGGTGACGACAGGCCCCGCGAGGGCTATTACCCGGACCCGTCCATTCCCGGATATGTCCGGTACTGGAACGGAACCGCCTGGGTACCGGGCACCAGCCGTCCCGCCCCCAAGGACGGCGAGCAGCTCTCTCCGCCGCCCGGGGTGCGTCCGGCCCCGCCCGTGGCCGAGGAGCCCCCGCCCGTGGTCGAGGAGACGGGCCCCCACTTCTTCGACGAGGACCCGGTGAGCGCGTCCGCCGCCGACGCTCCCGCCCCGGCCGAGCCGTACTTCGGCGGCCGGCCCGCCGCCGCGCCGGCCGCCGACGACTCCCGGCACGGCAGCCGCCCCGAACCCGCCTCCGCGTGGGGCGCCGACCGCTCGCGCCAGACCGGTTTCGGCACGGACCAGGACCGCCGGGTGTCGTGGGGCGCCGGGCAGTCCGCCGCCCCGGGGACGACGCCCGAGGAGGCCGGGGCCGCGCCGGTGCCCGACCCCGCGGCCGGAGGCCCCGCGGCGGGCCACACGGTCGTCTTCCGCAGGCCGGCGCCGGGAGCGGCGGGTTCCACCGGCGGTGCGGGTGCCCCGACGGCCGACGGCCC
>DASTDN010000526.1:0-5094 GCA_035710365.1 Streptomyces sp.
CCGGGCCGGGCCGGTCCGGGCAGTCGGCCTCGCCGGTCCGGGCAGCGGGCGGCGCGGCCGAGCGGTCGGCCGGGATCCGCGGGGGAGGGACCGCGTGGTGCGTGGAGTGGGCGGCCCCTCCCCCTCCCATGGCGTGCGCGACGGCCACCGCGGGGCGGGGGGGCGGCTCCGGGCGCGTGCGGCGATCGCCCGCGCGGCCCGTACGGCCCGCGCCGCGCCGGGACCACCCGGGCCCGCCCGGCGGGCGCCTATCTGCCGGGACCGGCCGTGCCCAGGACGGCGCGGGCCGCCACCCGCAGGGCCGCCACACCGGTAGTCTCGCCGTGCTCGGCGAGCCAGGCGAGGGCGGCGGTGCAGGGTGAAAGGCCCTTGACCTGCGCGTAGTCGAGGCCGGGACGGGGATAGAACTCACGGGCGGCCGCCGGCAGGAAGGCGATGCCCTGCCCGTTCGCGACCGCGAGCAGCAGGGACTCCATGTCGGTGACGAGGGGTCCGTAACGCACCGGGGTGCCGTCGGGGCGCGGGTTGCCGGTCCAGTGGTTCCGCCAGGTGCGCACCGCGTCTCCCGGGATGTCCACGAAGACCCGGTCGGCGAGGTCCGCCAGGGTGAGCGGCTCGCCCCGCCGGGCCAGCGGGTCTCCGGCGGGCAGGCACACCACGCGGGGCTCGCTGGCGAGTTGCAGGGTCCGGATTCCCGCGGGCAGCGGCTGCCGCAGGAAGGCCGCGTCGACCTCTCCGCTGACCAGCGCCCGGACCTGGTTCACCAGGTCCAGGGAACGCATCTCGATCTCGCTCTCCGGGCATCGCCGCCGGAACTCGGCGAGGACGCGCCGGGCGTACGGCATCGCGGCCTCGGCTCCGACGAAGCCGACCCGCAGCCGCCCGCACACCCGGCGCGACTGACTGCGTATCACCTCGCTCAGCCGGTCCGCCGCCTCCACGACGGCGTGGGCCTCGGGCAGCAGCGCCCGCCCCACCGGGGTGAGCTCGACCCGGCGGGTGGAGCGCCGGAACAGGGCGACACCCACCCGGCGCTCCAGGGCGTTGATCTGCCGGCTGAGCGCGGGCTGGCTGATGAACGCCCGCTGCGCGGCCCGCCCGAAGTGCAGGTCCTCGGCCAGGGCGAGGAAGAGCCGTAGCTGGTGCACGCTCGGGTCGGAGGCGAGGACGGAACCACCGGCGGCGGGTGGTCCGTCCGGCCGCCGTGCGCCCGCTCCCGCCTCTCCGGTGTCCGTGACCTCCGTCTTCCCCGCCGTGCCTCCTGCGCGGCCGCTCCCCCGCGTCTTTGGGAGGGGACCGGATTTCCCGCCCGCGTCAAGACCTTCGTAACCGCCTGTCACCACTTCCCCCGTAGTGCCCGTCAGCGTCCCCGTCACAGTGCCCCAGTGCCTGCCCTCCCCGCAGTCCCCCACACGCGTATTTCACCACGCCTTATAACCTTCTCTATATCAATATGCCGTGCAATCGCATGAGTTATCCCTTCAATTGCGGGCCCTGAGACGGGCACGATGTGTGACGTCTCCCGGACGGCCGCCACGGGGTGCGGTCGCCGGAACACCCGAGAAATGGGGGAAACGACCATGTCAGCACGTAAGGTTTTGGCCATGACAGCCGCCGTGGCGGCGTTGATCGTGGGACCGGCCCTGTCCGGCTCCGCGTCGGCCGAGCCGACGGCCGCGCAGTCCGCGTACACCGGGCAGGCGGTACGGGCCGGCCTCACCGGCTCCGAGGCCGCCGCGCTCCAGCAGCAGGTCGACCGCTATCTGGCGACGCACCCGGGTGCCCGCCAGGTGTCGGCGAACCGGCTCACGACCGAGGGCGGGGCCGTGACCATCCCCGCTCCCGGCGCGAGCCCGGCCCGCGATCTCGCCTCGCCGGAGGCCGCGGTGGCCTGTTCCGAGGGCCACCTGTGCATCGTGGACGGCCGCGGCCGGCACTACGACTACTGGCGGTGCGGCCGTTACGGCTTCGACGGCGTCGGTGACGGCACCTTCAACAACAACCAGACGTCCGGCACCGTCGCTCGCTTCTACAACTCCGACGGCACCCTGCGCTGGACACACCGCGCCAAGGGCAGCGGTACCGCGTCCTGGACTCCGGTCTTCGCGGTCGAGCCCTGCTGATCCCCGCGCGAACGGGCTGCGGACCGGGGCGCCTGCCCAGCCAGGTACCCCGGTCCGCGGCCGCGCGCGTGCGCTCATGGAACACCGGTCGTCGTACGGGAGCGGGCGGGACGCCCACCCGACGGCCGCTGCCGGCCCGTGGGTGAGGGGGCCGTGCCCGGGGTGCAGGGACATCGGGCGGGAGGCGCGGCAGGCCGGCCCCGGCCCGGTGCCTACCGCCTCACGCGGTACCGCAGATGGACGACCCGGGATGCGAAGACCCCGGAATCGACGAGCTCCAGATCCACCCGGCGCTCGCTCCGGGGGAAGAACGGGATGCCTCCGCCCACCAGGACGGGATGGACCCTGGGCCGGTATTCGTCGATCAGGTCCAGGTCGGCCGCCTGAGCGGCGAGCGTGGCGCCGCCGATGGCGATGTCCCCCTCCCCCGGTCCGGCACGCAACGCCTCGATCTCGTCCATCAGGCCGTCGGCGGCCAGCCGGGCGTTTCCCCGTACCGCCGGGAGCGTCCGCGAGAACACCACCTTGGGCAGCGGTTTCCAGATCGCGGCCCACTCGCGCATCATGGCGTCGAGTGACGGGTCCTGGTCGGCGGTCTCCCAGTACAGCATCGTCTCGTACAGGTGTCGCCCCATCAGGTGGGTGCCGATCCCGCGCAGTTCGTCGGTGAAGAAGCGGAACATCTCTTCGTCGGGCGCCGTCCACGCGAAGCCGCCGTCCGGTCCGACGATGTAACCGTCGAGTGAGACGCCCATCGAGTAGGTCACACTGCGCATCAGAAGTCCTCCTGGGCCTGCTGGGTGGTGCGTGGTCGGTCCGGTCGGGCTCGGCCGGCGGTCCCGGTTCAGCGGGGCCGCGCGGGAGCACACGGCTCGGCCCGGTCCCCTGCGGGTGCACCACCAGGTCCTCCGAGGTCAGGCGGCGGGCCCGGTCGGTGAGGACAGCAGCCGAGGCGGACGCCTGCGCTCCGGTTGGCCTCCGGGGCGAAGGAGCGGAGGCCCCTCTCCTCGTCCAGATGGCGGAACGCCCGGTGCCGGAAGGTGACGAGGCCCCGGGACCCGGGGGCGGCTCGGCTTGCACCCGCGCCGGCCACCACGGCGTGCCGACCGCCGCCCCGAAGAGGCGCGGGGCCTCGGCGGGGCCCGCCGCGTCCGTGGTTCTCAGGGGAGGGGCGGCCCTTCCGGGAGCGGGTGCGGAGTCGGCTGCGGCCGGACACGTCGCCGGCGCCGCGCTGGTTCCGGACAGGGCGGTGAGCCGGACGAGCAGTGCGGCCGCGAGCAGCCGTGCGGGGGAGACACCATGACACCAGCGTCCCTGCCGGGGCGGCGGGCCGCGCCCCGGACGTCACCCGCCCGGAGCAGCGCGCGTGGGCGTCAGACAGTCAGGACCGGTCCCCGGGCGTTGATGTCAGGTGCGCCCGGCAGGCGCCGGCCACGGCACGCATCCCGCCGTGTAGGAGCCGGCCTCGTAGGCGGCCCGGCCGCTGTCCCCGGCGCGGATCGCCTCCACTAGCCGTCCGTGGTCCTGGTACTGCTCGGGGAGCAACGGGCCGCTGAAGTGGTCCAGCAGCGACTCGCGGATCACCTCGCCGAGGTCGGCGTGCAGTTCGACCAGCACGAGGTTGTGGGAGGCGGCCACCACGGCCAGGTGGAAGGCGGCGTCGGCGTTCACGAAGGCGATCCGGTCGCCGCAGGACCACGCCCGCTCGCGCTGGGCGAGTGCCGCGTCGAGGCGCCGCAGGTCCTCCGGGGTGCGGCGGGCGGCGGCCCGGTGCGCCGCCCGCGCCTCCAGGGCGCCGCGCGCCTCGGTCACGTCCTCGGCGGCGGCCCCGGCGAAGCGGCCGCGCATCACCCCGGCCAGTTCGCTGGTCGCCCGCACGAAGGTGCCCGAGCCGTGCCGGATGTCGAGCAGGCCGGTGTGCGCGAGGGCCCGCACGGCCTCCCGCACGGTGTTGCGTGCCACGCCGAGCAGCTCGACCAGTTCCGGCTCGCTGGGGATGCGCGACCCCACGGGCCACGCCCCGGACACGATCTGCCCCCGCAGCCGGGCGATCACCTGGTCCGACAGCACCTCGCGGCGGACGCGTTCCATGGTCATCCCATGAGTCTACGAGGATTCACTGGACGTAGGGTCATCCCATGAGTCACCATGATCGGCATGGCGAGCGATGAACTGACGAGTCGGCCCGGCCCCCGGCCCGGCCGTGAGACGGTGCTCGCCGGGCCGGGGAGGCGCCGGCTGGTGGTCGTGGCCCTGGTGCTGGCCGCGCTGAACCTGCGGCCGGCGGTGACGAGCCTGGGCCCGGTGCTCGAAGAGGTCCGCGACTCGCTCGCCATGAGCGGCACCGTCGCCGGGCTGCTGACGTCCATCCCGGCCGCGTGCTTCGCGGCGATCGGGTCCACGGCGCCGCGGCTGGCCCGCCGCTACGGGCCGAGCGGTGCCGTCGCCGTCGGGGCGCTGCTGCTGACGGCCGGGCTCGTGCTGCGGCCGCTGGTCACGAGCGCCGTCCTGTTCGTCGCGCTCAGCGCCCTCGCGCTCGCCGGCATCGCCCTCGCCAACGTGCTGCTGCCCGCGGTGGTCAAGCAGTACTTCCCCGACCGGGTCGGCGCGATGACCGGTCTGTACTCCATGGCTCTGAACGCCGGCGCGTCCACCGCGGCCGCCGTCACCGTGCCGGTGACCGAGGCGTTCGGCGGTGACTGGCGCTTCGGACTCGGGGCCTGGGCCGTGCTGGCCGCCATGGCCGTGCCGCCGTGGCTCGCCTTCGCCCGCCGCGCCCGGGCCACCGGGACGGGAGGCGGGGCGGGCGCGTCCGCGGCGCCGAAGCCACCCTCGGGCGTCGCCCTCACCCGTGATCCGACCGCCTGGGCACTGGTCGCCTACTTCGGTCTCCAGGCCAGTTCCGCATACATCATCATCGGCTGGCTGGCGCAGGTCTTCCGGGACGCGGGCCTGTCGGCGGGGACGGCCG
>DASTDN010000527.1:0-5493 GCA_035710365.1 Streptomyces sp.
CTGGTCAGGTTGTTCGCCATGCCGTTCACCGACTGCGTGAGGTCCTTCCAGGTGCCCGATACCCCCTGCACCTCGGCCTGGCCGCCGAGGATGCCCTCGGTACCGACCTCCCGGGCCACCCGCGTGACCTCCTCCGCGAACGACGAGAGCTGGTCCACCATCGTGTTCAGCGTGTTCTTCAGCTCAAGGATCTCCCCGCGCGCGTCCACGGTGATCTTCTGGGAGAGGTCGCCGCGCGCCACGGCTGTGGCGACCTGCGCGATGTTGCGGACCTGGGCCGTGAGGTTCCCGGCCATGAAGTTGACGGAGTCCGTCAGCTCCTTCCAGGTCCCCGACACCCCGTCCACCCGCGCCTGACCACCCAGCCGGCCCTCCGTACCCACCTCACGGGCCACCCGCGTCACCTGGTCCGCGAACGACGAAAGCTGGTCCACCATCGTGTTCAGCGTGTTCTTCAGCTCAAGGATCTCCCCGCGCGCGTCCAGGGTGACCTTCTGGGAGAGGTCGCCGCGCGCCACGGCCGTGGTGACCTGCGCGATCTGCCGCACCTGCGAGGTCAGGTTCCCGGCCATGAAGTTGACGGAGTCCGTCAGCTCCTTCCAGGTCCCCGACACCCCGTCCACCCGCGCCTGACCACCCAGCCGCCCCTCCGTACCCACCTCACGGGCCACCCGCGTCACCTGGTCCGCGAACGACGAGAGCTGGTCCACCATCGTGTTGATGGTGTTCTTCAGCTCCAGCATCTCGCCCGCGACGTCCACGGTGACCTTTTGCGTCAGGTCACCGTTGGCGACCGCCGTCGTCACCTCGGCGATGTTCCTCACCTGACCGGTGAGGTTGCGGAACGCCGTGTTGACGGAGTCCGTGAGGTCCTTCCACGCTCCGGCGGCCCCCGGGACGGTCGCCTGACCGCCCAGCCGGCCCTCCGCGCCGACCTCGTTCGCCACCCGCGTGACCTCGGCGCCGAAGGCGGAGAGCTGGTCCACCATGGTGTTGACGGTGTTCTTCAGCTCCAGCATCTCGCCGGCGACGTCCACGGTGACCTTCTGCGAGAGATCGCCGTTGGCCACGGCCGTCGTCACGGCCGCGATGTCCCGCACCTGCGTCGTGAGGTTCCGGAAGACCGTGTTGACCGAGTCCGTCAGGTCCTTCCAGGTGCCGGCCGCGCCCGGCACGTTCGCCTGACCGCCCAGCCGGCCCTCCGCGCCGACCTCGTTCGCCACCCGCGTGACCTCGTTGGCGAAGACCCGCAGCGTCTCCGTCATCTGGTTGATCGTCTCTGCAAGCTGCGCGACCTCGCCGCGCGCCGGGACGTTCACCTTCCGCGACAGGTCACCGTTGGCGACCGCCGTCGTCACCTCGGAGATCCCGCGCACCTGAGCCGTCAGGTTCCCGGCCATGGTGTTCACCGAGTCGGTGAGTTCCTTCCACACGCCGGCCACCCCGGGCACCTGCGCCTGCCCGCCCAGCGCCCCGTCCGTGCCGACCTCGCGCGCCACGCGCGTCACCTCGGACGAGAACGCCGAGAGCTGGTCCACCATCGTGTTGACGGTGTTCTTCAGCTCCAGCATCTCCCCGGCCACGTGCACCGTGACCTTGCGCGACAGGTCGCCCCCGGCCACCGCGGTCGTCACCAGCGCGATGTCCCGCACCTGGGCGGTCAGCCGGTACGCCATCGTGTTGACGGACTCGGTGAGGTCCTTCCAGGAGCCGGACATGCCGCGCACCCGGGCCTGGCCGCCGAGCTTGCCCTCGGTGCCGACCTCACTGGCCACCCGCGTGACCTCGTCGGTGAACGTCGACAACTGGTCGACCAGGTTGTTGACGGTCCGCCCGACCTTCAGGAACTCGCCGCGCAGCGGCTGCCCCGGCCCGTCCGGCCCCTGCGTACGCAGCTCCATGCGCGGCGACAGATCGCCCTCCGCCACCGCGGACAGCACCCGGCCGACCTCGGAGACCGGCCGCACCAGGTCGTCCACGAGGGCGTTGGAGTTGTCGATCGCGGCCGACCAGGAGCCCTCGCAGGCGCCCGTCTCCAGCCGCTCCGTGAGTTTTCCCTCACGCCCGACCATGCGCCGCACCCGGGCCAGCTCACCCGTGAGATGCAGATTGCGGTCGGCGACCTCGTTGAACACTGCCGCGATCTCGGACATCACGCCGTCGCCGGACACCGTGAGCCGTTTCCGGAAATTTCCGTCCCGCATGGACACGAGGGCGGCCAGCAGCCGGTTCAACTGGGCGGTGTCCACCGCGGTGGTCCCGTTGCGCGGCTTGCGCTGGTTGCCCAGGGACTGTCCGCCCTTCGCGCGCGCCTTCGTGCCCCGCGTCGCTGCGCCAGACTCCACTGTGTCCCTCCCGCAAGGGTCGACCGTTGATGCTGCCCGGATGCCGCCGCTCGGCGCACCCGTACTGCCGCGCATTCCTGTGACTGCCATGCCGGCCTGGCCGGAATGCCGGGCCCGTCCCGGGGCCGCCGCCCGCGACGCGTGTGTGACACCCACGCCGCCCGGACCTTCACCACTAGCTTGCCCAGTGTTTCACCCCGGCCGAACCAGGCCATAACAGTTCGGCAGCTTCGCACATCGTCCGCACACCCTAGGGACGGAAACACTGCAGACCGGCATCCGCACGGACCGCGAAGGTAAGTAACCTTGCATCCGGCTGTCCAGCCGTGCCGGCCCGTCCGGCCTGGGCGGTGGCACGAGTACGAGCGGGCATCGGAGGGCGGCCGCACACATGACCACCGGACTGATCCCGGGGGACCAGCCCCCGGACCCACGGCCGACGGAGGGCCTGCCGCAGCAGCGGCGCGAGCCGGGCGGCCACGGAGTCCTGCACGTCGACGACCGGTCGAGGAGTTCTGTGATCACCGCGCGCGCGGCCGCCAGCTTCGAGCCTGTGGGGCGGTCGGTCGCGAGCGCCCGCTCCTTCGTCCGCGACACCCTCCAGGGCTGGGGCTTCGCCGACATCGTCGACGACGCCGTCGTCCTGACCAGCGAACTCGTGACGAACGCCGTCGTCCACGCCGGCACCGCCGCCGACGTCCTCTGCCTGCGCTGCGACGACGGCGTCCGCATCGAGGTCGGCGACCGCTACCCGGAGCGCGAGGTCCCCCTCCAGGGCTCCCCCGCCACCATGGGCAGCCCCGACCGCGAGGGCGGACGCGGCCTCCAGTTGTGCGCGGCCCTCGCCGCGGGCTGGGGCGTCGAATACACGCCCACCCGCAAGAACGTCTGGTTCCGGCTCGACCTGCCCGAACGCGCGGTCGGCACCCGCACGGCCGGCCCCTCCCTGCCCGCGGCCCTGCTGCCGCTCGCCGACGACCGGGTCCGTGTCGCCGTCGTGCAGATCGACCGCGCGGGCGCGATCACCGCGTGGAACGAGGACGCCGAGGTCCTCTTCGGCTACCCCGCCGAGCAGGTCACCGGCAAGCCGCTCACCGACTTCGCCGCCTGGCCGCACACCCCCGGCACCAGCACCGGCATCGTGGAGGCGCTCCAGCTCTCCCGCTGGGAGGGCAGCTACGGCATAAGGAACGCGAGCGGCCGCGTCCTCCCCGTCTACGCCTCCCACCTGCGCGTACGCGACACCGGAGGCGAGCCTTCCACAGTCTGTCTGCTGGTGCGCGACCACGAGCGGGCCGTACTGCAGACACCACTGCGCATGTCGTCGTCCGACTCGGGCGGCTCGGGCGAGGGCGGCCAGAGCAGCGACCCGTTCGAGGTGTTCATCGGCTCGCCCGCCCCCGACGACCTCGACGGCCTCCTGCAGCGCACGGTGGAGCGCGCCCGCGACATGCTCGACGCCGACTCCGCGTTCCTGCTCCTCGCGACCGACGACGAGACGGAGCTGGAGGTCCGCGCCTCCACGGGTCTGCCCTCCGCCCGCCAGCGTTTCGCCCGCGTCCCCGTCGAGGCGGGCCCCGGCCGTTACGGCTCGGCCCGCATGCCCGCCGTCCACGACGACCTCGCGGCCGTCCCGGGAGCCGTTCCGCTGCTGAACGGCACGGGCATGCGTTCGGTCGTCACGGTCCCCCTGAAGGTCGAGGGCCGCCTCACCGGTTCCCTCGGCATCGCCGCGGAGGCCCCCGGCCGGTACTCGAACGAGGAGGCGCTGCGGCTGCAGTTCGCCGCGGACCGTATCGCCCTGGCCGTCGAGTCGGCCCGGCTCGGCGAGCTGGAGCGCCTGCGCCGCGGCTCGCTCAGCTTCCTCGTCGAGGCGTCGGACCTGCTGGCCGGCACCCTGGACCGCGACCAGACACTGGCCCTCATGGCCCAGATGACGGTCCCGACCCTGGCCACCTGGTGTGCCGTCTACACGATCGCCGACCAGGCCTCGGAGCCGTACCTGTCGTACGTCCTGCACGAGGACGAGGAACTCATCGACGGGATCAAGTCCCTCCTGTCGAAGATCTCGCCCCCGGACCCGGTGCCGACGCCGGGCGCCCGAGTCTGGACGGCCCCCTCCGAGGTCGCCCACCAGGCGGCCCTGCGCACGTCGATGCGCAGTCTCGGCCTGAGCGGCGGTACGGCCCGCCAGGTCACTCCGGGCATCGGCCCGACCCTCACGACGGCCGCCGCGGTGGGCGGCGAAACGGTCGTTCTGCCGCTGGTCGCCCGCAACCGCGTCATCGGCATGCTGACACTCGGCAAGCCGACCGACGAGCACTTCCGTCAGGAGATCCTGGAACTCGCCGAGGACCTGTCCCGCCGCGCGGCCCTGGCCCTGGACAACGCCCGCCTCTACTCGGAGCGCACGGCGATCAGCCAGTCCCTCCAGCGCAGCCTGCTCCCGCCGGACGTCCCCCAGATCGAGGGCGTCGAGGTCGAGGTCATCTACCGCGCGGCCGGCGAGGGCAACGAGGTCGGCGGCGACTTCTACGACGTCTTCCCCATCCGTGACAACGCCTACGGCTTCGCCATCGGCGACGTCTGCGGTACGGGCCCGGAGGCGGCGGCGGTGACGGGGCTCGCCCGGCACGCGCTGCGGCTGCTGGCCCGTGAGGGCTTCGGCGGCCCGGCGGTCCTGGAGCGCCTGAACTCCGCGATCCTCGACGAGGGCGCCCGCAGCCGTTTCCTGACGCTGCTCTACGGCGAGCTGTGGCCGCAGGAGGACGGCAGCGCGGTCCTGAAGGTGGTCTGCGCCGGTCACCCGCTGCCGCTGCGCCTGCGCCAGGACGGCACGGTCGAACCGTCCGCCGAACCGCAGCCGCTCCTCGGCGTGATGGAGGACCTGGAGCTGTACGAGCAGACGGTCACCCTCGATCCGGGCGATGTCCTGCTCTGCGTCACGGACGGCGTCACGGAGCGCCGCGAGGGTCCGCGCATGCTGGGCGACGACGGTCTGGCGGACGTCCTGACGACGTGCACGGGTCTCACCGCGGGCGCGGTCGCGGCCCGCATCATGCGCGCGGTGGAACGCTTCGCGTCGGACGCCCCGTCGGACGACATGGCGATCCTGGCCATGCGCGTCACGGGCCACCACAAGGACTAG
>DASTDN010000528.1:0-5785 GCA_035710365.1 Streptomyces sp.
GACGGTGTACTCGGCGCCCCGGTAGACCTCGGTGTGGCCGCGCTGGCGGCCGTAGCCGCTGGCCTCGGTGACGGTGAGGCCGTGCACGCCGAAGGCCTGGAGGGCTTCCTTGATCTCGTCGAGCCGGTGGGGTTTGACGACGGCGGTGATGAGCTTCATGCGTCCACCTTCCTGGTTCCGGCGGGGGCCACCTGGGCGAGGGCCGCGGCCGTGGCGGCGGTGCGGGCGGTGATGCCTCCGCCGGCACCGCTGAAGTCGTAGGCGGTCTCGGCGTGCTCGGCCTGGTCGATGCCGGCGACCTCGTCGTCCTCGGTGACGCGCATGCCGAGGGTCTTGTCGAGGAGGAGGGCGAGGACGGCGGAGACGGCCAGGGAGTAGGCGAGGACGCCGAAGACCCCGGCGCACTGCTTCCAGAACTGGTCGAGGCCGCCGCCGTAGAAGAGGCCCGTGGCGTCGGACTGGCCCTTGCCGGTGGCGAGGAGGCCGACGAGGAGGGAGCCGAGGATGCCGCCGACGAGGTGGACGCCGACGACGTCGAGGGAGTCGTCGTAGCCGAACCGGTACTTCAGACCGACGGCCAGGGCGCACAGCACTCCGGCGGCGGCCCCGACGGCGATCGCGCCGAGCGGGGAGACGGCGCCGCCGGAGGGGGTGATGGCGACGAGGCCCGAGACCGCGCCGGAGGCTGCGCCCAGCGTGGTGAAGGCGCCGTGCCGGATCTTCTCGTAGGCGAGCCAGCCGAGGACGGCGGCGCCGGTGGCGACCTGGGTGTTGACGAACATCAGCGCGCCGATGCCGTCGTCGTTGCCGAGCCAGGACCCGGCGTTGAAGCCGAACCAGCCGAACCACAGCAGCCCGGCACCGAGCATGACCAGCGGCAGGCTGTGCGGGCGCATGGGGTCCTTCCGGAAGCCGACGCGCCTGCCGATCACCAGGATGACGCCGAGGGCGGCGGCACCGGCGTTGATGTGGACGGCCGTGCCGCCCGCGAAGTCGATCACGCCGAGTTCGAGGGCCCAGCCGCCGGCGCCCCACACCCAGTGCGCGACCGGGAAGTAGACGACGGTGGCCCACAGGGCGACGAACAGCGCCCAGGCCGTGAATCTGACGCGGTCGGCGAGGGCGCCACTGATCAGGGCGGGCGTGATGACGGCGAACATGAGCTGGAAGACGAGGAACACGAAGACGGGGATGGTGTAGCCGTCCCACAGTTCGGTCGGCCGGATGTCGCCGAGGCCGACCCAGCCGGAGTTCCAGCCGACGAGGCTCGCCGAGTCCGTGCCGAACGCCATGGAGAAGCCGTAGAGCACCCACAGGACGCTGACGATGCCGAGGCTGATGAAGCTCATCATCAGCATGTTCAGGGTGCTTTTGACGCGGACCATGCCTCCGTAGAAGAAGGCCAGGCCGGGGGTCATGAGCATCACCAGGGCGGAACAGATGAGCATGAAGCCGGTGTTGGCGGGCGACAGCCCGGGGGCGTCCGCCCCGAGCGTGATGACGGCTGGTGCCATCGGCGTCTCCTCGTCATGGGTGCGGCCCGCGGTGGGGCCGGGCGGCGGGCTGAGGGGTGGGCCGGTTGTGACCACGAGCCTGGCGCGGCGCCGTTTCGGTGGGGGCCCCTCGGTGTTTCGCCGCCGTGACGAAGGCGCGTCGGGTGTTACGTCCGGGTGAACTGCCCGGTCAGGGGACCGCCGCACCGCCCGCCACCGCGGCGGGCCTGTGGGGAAGGGGTGCGGCGGGAGACGCGACCGGCCGCGGGCGGCCTTCCGACGACCTGACGTGGGGGGAGCCGAGTCGGGCTGTCCGGGAGGGCCGGCCGCGGCCGGGGTTCGGTGGTCAGACCGCTACGGCGGTCTCCGGGAGCGCCGCGGCGAGCCGCTGCGTGAGGTCGACTACGTCGGCGAGGTCGCCGAAGTCGCGCACGGCCGTGTCGACCGTCTTCCGGATGCGCGTGTTCACACGCTCGGAGCGCACCTTCTCGGCTTCTGCCATGGCCTGCTGGGCGAGCGCGGCGCCCTGCTCGGGTTCGCGCTGCAGGAGGTGCACGGTGGCCATGCCGATCAGGTTGAGCGCGTAGGACCGCTGGTGCTCGGTGTCCCGCGAGAACAGGTCCACCGCCTTGCGCATGAGGGGTTCGGCCAGGGACGCGTAGGCGGGGCTGCGCCCCGCGACGTAGGCGAGGTCGCGAAAGGAGTGGGAGTTCTCGCCGTACAGCTCGGCCTCGGAGAAGAAGCGGATCCAGTCGGGGTCCGGCTCGTCCCACTCGTCGGCCTCGGCGAAGCTGTCCTCCGCCATCCGGACGGCCCGCTTGCACTTCCCGGGCTGGCCCATGTTGGCGTAGGCGCGGGCCTCCATCGCGTACAGCATCGCCTGGGTGCGGGGGCTCGCGCAGTCCCGGCTGCCGTACTGCGCGAGGTGGATCAGCTCCAGCGCGTCCTCGGGCCGCCCGAGGTGGATCATCTGGCGGCTCATGCTGGAGAGGATGTACGAGCCGAGCGGCCGGTCGCCCGCTTCCTTGGCGGCGTGCAGCGCGAGGACGAAGTACTTCTGCGCGGTGGGCTGCAGCCCGATGTCGTACGACATCCAGCCGGCCAGTTCGGCCAGTTCGGCGGCGACCTTGAACAGCTTGCGGGTGGTCTGCTCCGGCTGGGGTTCCTGGAGCAGGTCGGTGACCTCGTGGAGCTGGCCGACGACCGCCTTGCGGCGCAGGCCGCCGCCGCACTGGGCGTCCCACTGCCGGAACATGACCGTGGTGGTCTCCAGCAGGTCCAGCTCGGGCCGGGAGAGGCGGCCCCGGGAGCGGGTGGACGGTTCGGGGCCGGGTTCGCGCGCGGGGGCGGAGGGTCCGGGGACGAGCCAGCGCTGCATGGGCTCGATGAGGGACGGTCCGGCGGACAGGGTGAGCGAGCTGCCGAGGAAGCCGCGCCGCGCCAGCATGAGGTCGCTGCGGGAGAACTCGCTGAGGTGGGCCACGGTCTGCGGGCCCGTCCAGGGCAGGTCGACGCCCGTCGCGGAGGGCGGCCTGCGGGTGGTGCGCAGTCCGAGGTCCTCGACGGAGACCACGACGCCGAAGCGCTCGGAGAACAGCTCGGAGAGGATCCTGGGGATGGGCTCGCGGGGGTTCTCGCCGTCCAGCCAGCGGCGCACGCGCGAAGTGTCCGTGGAGATGTGGTTGGCGCCCATCTGACGGGCCCGGCGGTTCACTTGGCGGGCCAGCTCGCCCTTGGACCAGCCGCTGCGGACGAACCACGAGGCGAGCAGCTCATTGGGGCGTTTTTCCGCGTTCGTCGCGTTTCCGCCGGTGCCGCTCACTGGAACGCCCCCATCCCTGAGACCACTGTTGTCCTGTCGAGTGCGCCAAGCCCTATCAGAATGCCGGTTATGGAGTCCTCCCGTCCGCCGGTTGTCACTCTTCGAACGTGAGGCGCATTGCCTCCGGCATACCCGGAAAGACACGTGTCCCCTGGCCTCGTGCACCCAACGTAATCCTACGATCACGGACCCGGCCACGACGATCCGGGAAACGCCACCATTCGCCACCCCTTCGAATGAACTCACTCGGGCCGGTGTCCGATTCACTTGACACAGCACCGTCAGAAGCGGGCGGAACAGCGCATCCAGGAGAGCGCGTTGCCGACCACGCTACCGCGAACGCTCCAGGGCGCTGCCTGAATCGCGCGGCAGCGGGGAGGTCCGAAGACAGAGAGTCACGTTCCGCGTCCGTTTCGTAACCACCGGTGCGTTGGACCCGTTGGAGGGGGCATGGGCTTCACGATCGGCAGCAGCCGGGGCATCCGTGACATCCGGTCCGGCACTCGCCGCCGCGGGCGCTCCTCGGAGTGCACCGCCGTCGCCGAGTTCACCGGGCTGTGGGGCTGGGACGTGGTGCCGGGCACCCGGGCCGCCGCGGGCGCCTGTTCCTGCGGCAGAGGCGACTGCCGGGCCCCGGGCGCCCACCCGCTGGACCGGTCGGCGGAGATCCCGGCGGGCGCCACGCTGGACGAGGTGACGCGGGCCTGGTCGGCCTTCCCCGGCGCGTCGGTGCTGCTGCCGGTGGGCCGGACCTTCGACGTGATCGACGTCGCCGAGTCCGCCGGGTGCCGCGCGCTGGCCCGTCTGGAGCGCATGGGCCTGCCGCTGGGCCCGGTCGTCGCCACCCCCGAGGGCCGCGCCCACTTCTTCGTCGCCCCGGGCACCGCCGCCCGGCTGCCCGACCTGCTCTACCGCATGGGCTGGGACGACCCGTCCTCCCTGGACCTGCGCGGGCTCGGCCGCGGCGCGTACGTCACGGCGCCGCCGTCGGACCGGGGCGGGCGCGGGCCGGTGCGGTGGCTTCGCTCCCCCGCCCTGGACTCGGCGTCGAAGCCGCCCGCGGCCCGGCTGCTGCTGGGCACCCTGGCGTACGTGGCGCACCGGTCGCGGGCCTGACCCCCGCCGCGCACACGGCGAAACGCCCGTCCCCGGAGGTGGCCCCGGGGGCGGGCGCTTCTCGTCGCCGTACGGATGCCCGGCGGATGTCCGGGCGATGCTGCGGGTGTCCGGGGGTGCTCACTCCCCGATGAGCGCGTCGACGAACGCCTCCGGCTCGAAGGGTGCGAGGTCGTCGGCGCCCTCGCCGAGGCCGACGAGCTTGACCGGGACGCCCAGGTCGCGCTGCACGGCGACGACGATGCCGCCCTTGGCGGTGCCGTCGAGCTTGGTGAGCACGATGCCGGTGATGTTCACGACCTCGGCGAAGACCCGGGCCTGGACCAGGCCGTTCTGTCCGGTCGTGGCGTCCAGGACGAGCAGCACCTCGTCCAGCGGGGCCTGCTTCTCGACGACGCGCTTGACCTTGCCGAGCTCGTCCATGAGGCCGGTCTTGGTGTGGAGGCGGCCGGCGGTGTCGATGAGGACGACGTCCGCGCCGAGTTCCTTGCCCTCCTTGACCGCGTCGAAGGCGACGGAGGCGGGGTCGCCGGCCTCCGGGCCGCGCACGGTGTGGGCGCCGACCCGCTCGCCCCAGGTCTCCAGCTGGTCGGCGGCGGCGGCGCGGAAGGTGTCGGCGGCGCCGAGGACGACGCTGCGGCCGTCGGCCACCAGGACGCGGGCGAGCTTGCCGGTGGTGGTGGTCTTGCCGGTGCCGTTGACGCCGACGACCATCACGATGCCGGGCGTACGGCCCTCGGGCTCGGTCCGTACGGAACGGTCGAGGTCGGGGCCGACCAGGGTCAGCAGTTCCTCGCGCAGCAGGGCCCGCAGGTCCTGCGGGGTGCGGGTGCCGAGCACCTTCACGCGCTCGCGCAGCCGCTCGACCAGTTCCTGGGTGGGCTGCACGCCGACGTCGGCGGTGAGCAGGGTGTCCTCGATCTCCTCCCAGGTGTCCTCGTCGAGGTGCTCGCGGGACAGCAGGGTGAGCAGTCCCTTGCCGAGGGCGTTCTGCGAGCGGGACAGCCGGGCGCGCAGCCGTACCAGGCGGCCTTCGGAGGGTTCCGGGATCTCGATCCCGGTCGGCGGGAGTTCTTCGGCGGTCGGTTCCCCGACGGCCGTCGAGCCGCCGCCGGGCAGGTCGACCTCCTCTATGGTCCGGCGCGGTTCGTCCCGCGGCGTCTCGGCCTCGTCGCCGACGTGCGGTTCGGCCGGTGGGGCGGTGAGGTCGGGGGCGGCGGGCGGCGGGGGCGGCGTCTTCTTCCGGCGGCTGCCGACGACGAGCCCGCCGAGCGCGCCGAGCACGACCACGGCGATGACTACAGCAAGGATGACGATGTCCATAACGGGTCCAGTATCAGTCATGGGCCCCCGG
>DASTDN010000529.1:0-18554 GCA_035710365.1 Streptomyces sp.
CCCCTGCGGCTCGGCCTCGGACGCGTGACCGCCGGCCCCGGCTCCCTGCCCGACGCCGTCGCGGACGCGGTGCGACGTCTCACCGCCGAGCTCGCGGACCGGCCCTTCGCCGCCCCCCGGGCCCAGCGGCTGGCGGAACTCGGTCTCGGCCGCCGCGAACTCGCCGCGGCGGCCCGCCACGGGGCCGTACTACGGCTCGCGGAGCACGTGGTGCTGCTGCCGGACGCCCCGCGGCTGGCAGCCGACCGGCTGAGCGCACTCGACCAGCCGTTCACCGTCGGAACGGCGAGCCGCGCCCTGGACACCAGCCGCCGCGTCACCGTGCCCCTGCTCGAACACTGCGACGGCCGCGGCATCACCGAGCTGCTCCCCGACAAGCGCCGCCGGTGCGCGCCGCACGCCCGGCCGGCACCGGTCGACGCACCGTCCTGACCCCTGCGTCGCCGCCCGGCCCGCCCGGGGCGCCACCCACGCCGGCCGGGGCGCGGTGGAGCCGGCCCGCGACATCACCGACGTGCTCCGCGCCGGCGTCACCGGGTTCCGGAACCTGCACCGAGCCCCTCGGGAACGAGGTTCCGCGGAGCCCACCGGGAATCCCGGTCACACCACGTGTCATCCTGTGCCGGGGCATGCGACTGATGGCTCTTCAGCGAGGAGGCACGGTGCGAGGGGTGGGCGGGCGGTTCCGCGTTCTGGTGTGCGCCCACGCGGTCTCCACCTTCGGCAACTACCTGAATCTCATCGCGCTCGGCCTGTTCTCCTACGAGGTGACCGGCACCGCGTTCGGCGTCGGCGCGATGATGGCGCTGCGGCTGGCCGCCGGGTTCACCGCCGGACTCGCCACCGGCGTACTGCCGGCCCGGACGACCCGCCGCAGGATCATGGTCTGCGCGGACGTGGCCCAGGCCGCCGTCATGACCGTCCTGGCGCTCGGCGCGGCGGACACCCCGTTGTGGCTGCTGGCCATGGCGGTCGTCGTGCTGGGGGCGGGCAACACGTTCTTCACCGTCGCCCTGCGCAGTGCCGTACCGGCCATGGTCGGCCGGCAGGACCGGGCCCGGGCGAACGGTCTGCTGGTCACGGCACGCTCCTTGGCCATGGTGATCGGCTTCGCGTCCGCGGCTCCCGTGATCGCCGCCGGCGGCTACGCGCTCGTGTTCGGCTGCAACGCCGCGAGTTTCGTCGTGTCCGCCGCGGCCCTGCTGGTGCTGCGGCCCCGTACGGACGAAGAAGATCGTGCCGGCGGAGAGGACGGGCCGTCGCCCGCGCTTCGTACACGCCTCTTACGCACCGCGGGTCTGCCCGCGGTCCTGCTCGCCCTGATCTTGCTCAGAGGGGTCGACGCCCTGGCGTCCTCCTCGCACAACGTCGCCCTGCCCGTGGTCGCCCACGCCACCGCTCCGGAACAGCCCGCCGTCTTCATGACCCAGTTCTGGGCGGCCTGGGCGGTGGGCACCGTCCTCGCCCACCTGGTGCTCAGACGCAGGCGTGGTGAAGCGGCGTGGGGCACACGGGCGTTCGCCCTGGGAACCTGTGCGATGTCGCTCTCGTTCATCGCGGCCTTCCTGGGACTGCCCGCGTTCGCGCTGGTACTGGCGGCCGGGGCGGCCGGGTTCGCGGACGGCTGGACCGAGATCGTCTACGTCTCGCGCCTCCAGGCGGCCCCCGACCGGCAGCGCAGCCGGCTGTTCGGACTGTCCGCCACGGCGGAGCAGTTCGGTTTCGCACTGGGCACGGTGGCCGCCGCGGCCGCGCTCGAAACACTGCCCGCCCTGGCCGTCGTGACCGCCTTCCACGGCGCGGCCGCCGGTGGGGCACTGATGCTGCTGTTGTCCACCTCCGCCTGGCGCGGCAAGAGCCGTTCGCGGGTCGCCGTCCCACCCGGCCAGAAGAAAGAGGACCCGCATGGAACGCGTTGAGGGGCAGGCAGTCTGCCAGGGTCCTGAGCCGGACCGCGGCGAGCACGATCCGCGCGACGCCGTGGATGCCCTGCTGCGGGCCGCACGGTCCGCGGCCGGCGGGGCCGTCGTCACCCTCGCCCCGGACGGCACGGCGACCGCGCAGCCGTATCCCGACCTGCTCGACAGGGCACGACGGCTGCTCACCCGACTGCGCGAGCACGGCCTGCACGCCGGGGACACCGTCGTGCTGTGCGGGCTGCCCCTGGCCGAGTTCTTCCCCGCCTTCTGGGGCTGTGTCCTCGGCGGGGCGCAGCCCGTGGCCATCGTGGACCGTCCCGTACCGGGCTCGCCCGCCCTCGAACGCCTCCTGCACACCGACCGGCTGCTCGACCGCCCCCTGGTGCTCAGCGACGAGGCCGGGGCGGCGGCGCTCACCCGGGCCGCGCCCGAGCTGAGAGTCGTGGTCGCGGGGGACTGCCTGAGCGCGCCGCCGGCCGAGGGGCACATCGAGCCCCACCCGTCCGACACCGCTCTGCTGATGCTGTCCTCCGGCAGCACCGGTGAACCGAAGGCCGTGCGGCTGACCCACGAGGGACTGGCGGACTTCGCGGCGAGCAGCCGGCGGATCCTGGACGTCCGCCCCGACGACACCATGGTGAACTGGCTGCCGCTCGACCACAGCGGCGCCTTCCTGCTGTACCACCTGCTCGCGGTCTTCACGGGCTGCACCAACGTGCACGCGCCGACCGAACTGGTCCTCGCCGAGCCCCTGCGCTGGCTGGACCTCCTGCACGAGCACCGGGCGCGGCACAGCTGGGCACCGACCTTCGCCTACCAGCTCGTCGCGGACGAGCTCGCCGGGCGGTCGGCGGGGCACTGGGACCTCGGCGGCCTGAAGTCCCTGGTCTGCGGGGGCGAGCGGGTCGCGCTGCCGGTGCTGCGCCGCTTCCTCGACGCGACGGAGGCGTACGGAGTCCGTGCGGGCCACATCGCCCCCGTGTGGGGGATGGCCGAGACGGTCACGG
Source organism: Streptomyces sp. (assembly GCA_035710365.1). Taxonomy (GTDB): domain Bacteria; phylum Actinomycetota; class Actinomycetes; order Streptomycetales; family Streptomycetaceae; genus Streptomyces. Next base: position 2,927 of record DASTDN010000529.1, read on the forward strand.
CCGTCACCTATGGCTGGCTCGACCGGCCTGGCACCGTGCATCGCCTGCTCAAGAGCAGCCTGCACGGCGACCTGTTACGGGCCGACGAGCAGACCCCGGACGAGGACTGCGTCACCTTCGTCGCCTCCGGCTCGCCCGCGCACGGCGTCACCCTGCGCACCGTCGACGACGACGGCGCCCCTCTGCCCGCGGGCAGGATCGGACGGCTCCAGGTCCACGCGCCCGCGCGCCTGACCCCCGGCTACCTCAACAACCCGGAGGCGGACGCGGCGGCCTACCCCGCCGGACGGGACTGGCTGGACACCGGCGATCTGGCCTTCCTCGACGGCGGCCAAGTCGTCATCACCGGCCGCCGCAAGGACGTGATCATCCTCAACGGGCACAACGTCTACTGCCACGAGGTGGAGGAGGCCGCCACGGCCGTCGACGGCGTCCGGCAGGGCGAAGTGGCCGCCTGCGGGATTCCGCACCCGCAGCGGGGCACGGAGGAACTGGCCGTGTTCTTCGTCAGCCGCGGCGCGGACGAGGACGTACGGATCGCGGCCGAGGTGCGGGCGGCGCTGTTCACGCGGCTGAGACTCACCGCCGGGCAGGTCCTGCCCGTCCCGCCGGAGGACTTCCCGAGGACACCGGCGGGGAAGGTGCGCCGTAGCGAGCTCCGGGACCGGCTGACCGCCGGCGGCTTCGCCCCGCGGACCGCCCGGTCCGCCCGGCCCGCCCCGGACGTGGTGACGCGGGCGGTCCGGGAGGAGCTCGGCACCATGCTGGGCAGCGCGGTGGACGCGCACCTGCCGTTCTACGAGCTGGGACTGACCTCCGTGCTCCTGGTGCGCCTGCGGGCCCGGCTGGAGGAGCGGCTCGCGATCCCGGTCGCCCAGACCGTGTTCTTCGAACACCCCACGGCCGCCGCGCTCGCCGCACACCTGTCCGGCGCAGGGGCGGCGCCCCTGCCGGCGGGCACCGCGACCGGCGCCGCCGGCGACACCGGGCCCGTACCGGCGGCCCGCACGGCGGCGGACACCCCCGACCCGCGCGTCGCGGTCGTCGGACTGGCGCTGCGCTTCCCCGGCGCCGACTCGGCGGAACGGTTCTGGGCCAACCTGCGCGACGGCGTGGACAGCGTCCGGGTCCTCGGCGAGGAGGAACTCGCGGCGGCGGGCCTGACCCCGGAGCAGCGGCGCGCCCCCGACCTGGTGCCCGTCGCCGGACTCCTCGACACGGTCGAGGAGTTCGACGCGGACTTCTTCGGCATGAGCCCCAAGGAGGCCGGGCTCACGCACCCCGCGCACCGCCTGTTCCTGGAATGCTGCCACGAGGCGCTGGAGGAGGGCGGGTACGCGGCCGCCGGACCGGACACCAGGATCGGCGTGTTCGCGGGCACCGGCATGAACCTGTACGACCACCAGCGACAGCCGGCCGCGGAGGCACCGTACGACGCCACGGATCCCGCCACCGGCATGCAGACGGCCATCGGCCGGCAGCCGGACTTCCTCGCCACCCGGGTCGCCTACCGCCTCGGGCTCACGGGTCCGGCCATCGGCGTGCAGACCGCCTGCTCCACCTCGCTGGTCGCCGTGCACCTCGCCGTCCAGGCCCTGCTGACCGGCGAGGCGGACCTGGCCCTCGCGGGCGCCGCCGCCGTACACCTGCCCCAGGGGACCGGCTACCGCAGCCACCCCGGGTCGATCCTGTCACCCACCGGACGCTGCCGGGCCTTCGACGCCGAGGCCGACGGCACGGTCGGCGGCGACGGCGTGGCCGCCGTCCTGCTCAAGAGGCTCGACCGGGCGCTGGCCGACGGCGACACCGTCCACGCCGTGATCCTGGGCTCCGCGGTCAACAACGACGGGGCCGGCAAGGTCGGCTTCAGCGCGCCCGGCGTCGCGGGCCAGGTCGACGTCGTACGCCGGGCCCTGCGCAGAGCGGACGTCGAGCCGGAGACGATCTCGTACGTGGAGGCGCACGGCACCGGCACCCCGCTCGGCGACCCGGTGGAACTCCAGGCGCTCGGCAGGGCGCTCGGCGAGGGAAGCGGACGCACGGGGTTCTGCGCGGTCGGCTCGGTGAAGCCCAACATCGGGCATCTCGACAGCTGCGCCGGCCTGGCCGGACTGATCAAGACGGTCCTCATGCTGCGCCACCGCACCCTCGTGCCGACCCCGCACCTGACCCGCCCCAACCCGGAGCTCCGCCTGGAGGGCGGGCCACTGACGCTGGCCACCGAGCTGCGGGCGTGGAACGTGCCGGACGGAGTGCCCCGCCGGGCCGGGGTCAGCGCGCTCGGTGTCGGCGGCACCAACGCCCACGTCGTGCTCCAGGAAGCCCCGCCCCTCACCCCGTCGCCCGAACCGGAACTGCCCGTCCTCGTACCGGTCTCGGCCCGCGACACCGACGCCCTGGACGAGCTCACCGGACGGCTCCGCGACCGGCTGCGGCAGCGGCCCGGCCTCTCGGCCGCCGACGTGGCCGCCACCCTGGCGCTCGGCAGACCGCACCGCGCTGCCCGCACCGCGGCGGTCGGCCGCACCGCCGCGGAACTCGCCCGCGCCCTGGAAGAACCCCCGTCCGCGCCGGACGCTCCGCTCGGCCCGCTCGCGTTCGCCTTCCCGGGGCAGGGCAGCGCGCACCGCGGCATGGCGAGCGGCCTGTACACCGCGAGTCCCGCGGCCCGGCACGCGCTGGAGCGGTGCGCGCAGCTCTTCGCCGACGAGTTCGGCGGTGACCTGCTGCCGCTCCTGCTGGACGAAGCCGCGGCGGACGGTGAGGTGTGGCCCACCGAGACGGCCCAGGCGGCCCTGTTCGCCCACCAGTCGGCGCTCGCCGACGCGTGGCGCGCCGCCGGTGTCCGCCCGGCGCTGGTACTGGGTCACAGCGTCGGCGAGTACGCGGCGCTGTACGCGGCCGGAGCCCTGACGCTGGAGGACGGGCTGCGGCTGACCGCCTGGCGGGGGCGGCTGATGCACACGGCCTGCGCGCCCGGCGGCATGCTCGCCGTCCGCGCCGACGCGCCGACCGCGCAGCGCATCGCCCGGGCCGTGGGCGGCGAGGTGGCCGCGGTCAACGGCCCGAACGCCACGGTGATCGCCGGCTCGCCGCAGGCCGTGCGGGAGGCGGCACGCCTGCTCGACCAGGAGGGGCTGCGGTGGCGGGCGCTGCCCGTCGACCGGGCCTTCCACTCGGCCGCGGTCGAACCGGCGCTGAGCGAGTTCCGCACCCGCGCCGAGAAGGTGGCCTGCCACCCGCTGCACACCACCGTGGTGACCACGGCCGACGGCGAGACGCGCGGCCCGGGCCAAACCGTCGACGCGGAGTATCTCTGCCGTCAGGCGCGGCAGCCGGTCCGCTTCGACCTGGCCATGGCCGCGGCCGCCGGGCAGGGGTGCGAGGACTTCGTCGAGGCCGGGGCGGGGAGAGCCCTCACCGGTATCGGCCGGCACTGCGCCCCCACGAGCCGCTGGCTGAGCGGACAGGGCGAGGGCGGCCGGACCGGGCAGGTCCACGGGTTCCTGACCGCGCTGGGTTCGCTCTACGCCCGGGGCGCCGTGCTGGACTGGCCCGCACTCGCCGGCCGGGGAGGCCGGGTGCCGCTGCCGGGTCATCCGCTGCGCCGGGTGCCGGTGACGCCTCCGGGCGAGCGGACGCCGCAGCCCGCCCCCGGACCACGGGAGAGTGCGGCGCCGAGCGAACTGCTCGACACCGTACGGGAGTTGACGGCCGCCAAGCTGGGCCTGCGGGCCACGGACGTGATGCCCGACAGTTCGTTCTTCGCGCTTGGTGCGGACTCGCTCGCCCTGATGAGCATGACGAGCGAACTCGAACAACGGCACGGTGTCCGCGTCCCCGTACGGGAGCTGTTCGAGTCGGCCGACACCCCGCGCAGGCTCACCGAGCGCCTGGTCGAACTGCGGGGAGAGATACCCGAGTCCGCGGGGGACGAGCGCCACGCGGGGGACACGGAGACGGAACACACCGGCAGGCCGGAGCCGGAGCCGGAGACGGCCATACAGACCCCGTCGCCGCCGGCCGGCGCGTCCCCCGCCGTCGCGGCCCCGGAACTGCACACCCTGTTCGGGCGGCAGCTCGACCTGATGGAGAAGTTCGCGGACCGCATGAGCGAGGTGATCACCCGTCAGCTCGACGCGCTCACGCCCCAGGCCGTGCCCCCGGCCGCCGCCCCGGTCCCTCCTCCTGCCGTGGGACGAACACCCGCCCCCGCCACGTCCCGGGGCACGGAACCGGGCACGGCACCGGGCACCGCCCCGTCCCCGGCACACACGCCGCTGCCCGCCCGGACCGCTCAACCCCCCAGCCGGCCGTCCCCCGTGCCGACGCCCGCCCTCCCCGCGCCGGAATCCGCCACCGCGTGCGACCTCAGCCTCTACTTCTTCGGTGACTACCCCGACGAAGCCGCCCGCGACAAGTACGCGTTGATCATGGCGGCGGCGGAATTCGCCGACCGGAACGACTTCCATGCCCTGTGGTTCCCGGAACGGCACTTCGACTCCTTCGGCGCGCTCTTCCCCAACCCCTCCGTGCTCGCCGCCGCGCTCGCGGCGCGGACCAGCCGCATACGGCTGAACGCCGGTTCCGTCGTGCTGCCGCTGCACCACCCGGTGCGCGTGGCCGAGGAATGGTCCGTCGTCGACAACATCTCCGGCGGCCGGGCGGGCCTGTGCGTGGCGAGCGGCTGGCACGCCAGGGACTTCGCGCTCGCCCCGCATCACTACGGCCGGCACCGCGAGGTGATGTACGAGCAGTTGGCGACCGTACGGCACCTGTGGTCGGGCCAGCCGCTGAAGACGACGGCGGGCGACGGCGAGCCCGTCGAGGTCCGGCTGCGCCCCGGGCCCGTGCAGGAACGTCTTCCCCTGTACGTCGCCGTGGTGGGCAACCCGGACAGCTACCGGCGGGCGGCCGCCGAGGACCTGGGCGTGGTCACCAACCTGATGGCGCAGACCGTGGAGCAACTGGCGCAGAACATCGCGCTGTACCGGCGTACCCGTGCCGAGCACGGCCTGGACCCGGCGGCGGGACGTGTCGTGGTGCTGGTGCACACCTACCTCGGCGAGGACGCGGAGCGCGCGCGGGCGGAGGCGTACCGGCCGTTCTTGTCGTACCTGAGGTCCTCGCTGTCCCTCTTCGACCAGGTGACCAACAGCCTCGGCGTCGACGTCGACCTGGAGAACACCCCCGAGGAGGACGTCGAGTTCCTGCTCGGACGCGCCTACGAGCGCTACTGCGCCTCGCGCGCCCTGATCGGTGACGAGCACGCGGCCGCCGGGATGATGCACCGTCTCGTGGCCGCCGGAGCGGACGAGATCGCCTGCTTCGTGGACTTCGGCGTGCCGAAGGACAAGGTCCTGGCCGCACTGCCGGTGCTCGACCGTGTCCGCCGCCGCGTGCGGGGCGGGGCGGGCGAGCCCGCAGCCACGTCCGTGCCGCGGCGCGAGCCGCTGTCGCCCGCGCAGCGCCGCATCTGGTTCACGGAGCACCTGCACCCCGGTACCAGCATGTACCACGAGCCCAAGGCCATCCGCCTGGACGGCCCGCTCAACGTGGAGGCGCTGCGCGGGGCGCTGCAGAGCGTCGCCGACCGGCACGAGGCGCTGCGGACGGTCTTCGGGCAGCAGGACGGGGTGCCCCACCGGGAGGTCCTCGACCGGGTGCGGCTCGACTGCCCCGTGGACGACCACACCGGGGCGTCGGAGGAAGAGGCACTGCGGGCCGTCCTGGAGACCGAGGGCCGGCGGATCTTCGACCTCGGCACCGGACCGCTGCTCTCCGCCCGGCTGCTGCGCCTGTCGGAGGAACGGCACCTGCTGTTCCTGCTGGCCCACCACATCGTCTTCGACTCCGCCTCCACGACCGTCCTGGCACGGGATCTCGCCGCCTGCTACCGCTCCTGGCCGCACGGCGAGCCCGCGCTGCCGGCCCTCGCCGCGACGCCCGCGCCCGACGCACCGGATCCCGCCCGGACCGCCGGATCCCTGGCGTACTGGAGACGCACGCTGAGCGGCGCCCCCGAACTCGGCCTGCCCACCGACCGCCCGCGTCCGCCGGTCAGGACGGGCGCGGGCGCGAGCCTGACCCATGCGCTGGACGGCGGCCTCGTCGGCAGACTGCGGACCTTCGCCGCCGAACACCGCGCGACCCTGTTCATGGCACTGACGGGCGCCGTCGCGGCCGCGCTCGGCCGGTTCGCCGGACAGCACGACCTGGTCCTCGGCACCGCGGTCGCCGCCCGGCCCGCGGACGCGGCGCACCGCATCGGCCTCTACCTCGACACCGTGCCCGTGCGCCTCGATCTCAGCGGCGACCCGGACTTCCCGACGCTGCTGCACCGGGTGCGGCAGAGCAGCACGGCGGCGTACGAACACCGTGGCGTCCCCTTCGACGATCTGGTCGCCGCGGTCAACCCACCGCGCGACCCGAGCCGCAACCCGCTCTTCCAGGTGATGGTGGAGTACGAGAACGAGGGGCGGGTGGACTTCGACCCGCCGCGGCTCGCCGCCACTCTCCTGGACGTGCCGAGCGCCCGGGCGCCGTTCGACCTGAGCATCTACCTGACGCATCACCAGCACGGCGTGCGCTTCATGGTCGAGTACGACACCGCCCTCTTTGACGAGAGCACCGTGCGCCGACTCGTCCACTACGTGGAGCAGGTCCTGCGCCGTGCCCTCGACGCCCCCGCCGCGCCCCTGGGCGACCTGACCGCGATCACGGACGCCGACCGGGCGGACCTGGCCCGGCTGGGGCACCTGGACGAGCCGCAACCTCCGGCCCGCGACACCCTGCACGGCCTGTTCCGCCGGCAGGCCCGCCGCACCCCGGACGCCGTGGCCCTGCTGCACGGCCGGGAGCGCATGAGCTACGGCGAGCTGGACACGCGGGCGAACACTCTCGCCCGGCGGCTGCGCGCCCGCGGTGCCGGGCGGGGCGGACGCGTCGCGGTCCTGCTGCCCCGCGGCCCGGAACTGATCGCATCCCTCCTCGGGGTACTCATGAGCGGCGCCGCCTACGTCCCGCTCGACCCGTCCCTGCCCACCCAGAGGCTCGCCGCGCTCCTCGACGACAGTACGCCGGCCCTCCTGCTGACCTGCGACGCCGCCCTCGCCGGCCATCCCGGACTCGGAACCCGCCTGCCGGTCCACCTGACCGACGACACGACGGGCGACACCCCCGAGCCCAGTGCACCGGGCGGCGAGGCGGGCACCGGCCCCGCGGAAGCCGACCCGGACAGCGCCGCGGAGCCCGACGACCCCGCGTACTGCATCTACACCTCCGGCTCGACCGGCCACCCCAAAGGCGTCGTGGTGCCGCACCGCGGCCCGGCCAACCTCGTGAACCAGCACCTGCGCCGGCACCCCGCCCTGCGGACGCTGCAGTGGACGTCCGTGGCCTTCGACGTCAGCGTGCAGGAGATCTTCACCACGCTCGCCTCGGGAGCGGGCCTCGTCCTCGTCGCCGACGAGGTGCGGCACGATCCGGCGGCCGTCGCGAAGGCGGTGCGCGAGCACGGCGTGGAGCGGATGTTCATGCCGTGCACCCCCCTGACGTATCTCATGGACTCCGGTCCCGGGATGCCGACCCTGCGGGAGTTGTTCTCCGCGGGGGAGGCCCTGCGGCTCACCGACGCGTTCCACCGCTTCCTGGCCGCCCACCCGGACTGCACCCTGTACAACCAGTACGGGCCCACGGAGACCTCCGTCATCGTCACCTCGCACCGCGTCGACCCCCGCGCCGGCGACCGCCCGCCGATCGGTACGCCCGTGCCCGGAGCGCGGATCCTGCTGCTGGACGCAGACCGGCGCCAGGTGCCGGTCGGGGCAGTCGGGGAGATACACGTGGGCGGAGTCCCGGTCGCGCACGGCTACCACGCCCGCACGGGGGAAACGGCCGCCGCGTTCCTCGCCGACGGGCCGGGACCGGTGCTGTACCGCACGGGCGACCTGGGACGCTGGGGCCCGGACGGCACACTCCAGTACCACGGCCGCGCCGACGAGCAGGTCAAGATCCGGGGACACCGGATCGAACCCGCCGAGGTCCGGGCGGCACTGACCGCACTGCCCGGCGTCCGTGACGCGGCCGTCGTAGCGCGCCGCGACCACCACGGCGAGAGCGAACTCGTCGCCTACGTGGTCCCCGCGGCCCCCGGCGACGACGACCTCGCCCGTCTGCGCGCCGACCTGGCCGCGGCGCTCCCCGACCCTCTGGTGCCACGCCGCTGGGTGCTCCTGGACCGCCTGCCGGTGAACGCGTCCGGCAAACTCGACCGGCAGAGCCTGCCGGAACCCGGCGAAGACGAGACGCAGCCGGCGGACGCGGAGGCCACCACACCGCTGGAGAAGGCACTGCACGGTCTCTGGTGCGACGAACTCGGCGTGACCCGGGTGCCGGTGAACCGCTCCTTCTTCGAACTGGGCGGCCACTCCCTGAGCGCGATCCGGCTGGTGAACCGCATGGCGGAAGAGCTGGACCGGACCCCGTCCATGTCCGACTTCTTCCGCACCCCCACGATCCGCGGCATCGCGGCGCGCCTCGAACAGGCCGGCGCGGCGGACCCGGCCCCGTCGCCGCAGGACCACGCGGCCGAGGTCCAGGACACCGTGCCGGTGACCTCCACCCTGCGCAGACTGTGGCGCCGCCGGCACGAGCGCCCGGACAGGGGCGTCTACAACGTCGCCCACCGCGTCGACCTGCACGGCGACCTCGCCCCCGACCACCTCCGGCACGCCCTGGAGGACCTCGTGGCACGCCATGACGCGCTCCGTGGCCGGGTGGTGCGGCGCGACGGCGAGCACCTCGTCGACGTGCTCACTCACGTGCCCGTGGACCTGCCTGTCAGCGATCTTTCCGGGCACGCCGCGGACGAGGCCCACCTGGAGCGCTGGTGCCGGGAACAGGCCCACCACCCGTTCGCGATGGACCGGGCCCCGCTGTTCCGTTTCCGGCTCGCACGGCTCGGCCCGGACCGCTGGATGCTGCTGACCGTTCTGCACCACGCGATCTGCGACGGCTGGTCCCTGGGAATCGTGTGGAGTGAGCTTGAACAGCTCTACAACGCCCGCCGCCGTGGCTCCGGCCTCCGGCTCCCGCCGCCGTCGGCCCAGTTCACGGACTTCGCCCGCACCGAGCACAGCCTCCCCGACGGACGCAGGTCGGAACTGGAGCGCTTCTGGCGCACCGAACTCGAAGGAGTCCCCCTCCGGCTCGACCTGCCACACGACCGTCCCCGGCCCGCTGTCCTGTCCGGACGGGGAGCCCTGCACACGCGGACCGTCGACGGCCCGCTGACCGAGCGGATCACGGAGGCGGCCGGCCGGCTGGGCACCCCGCCGTTCGCCGTTCTCGCCGCCGCGTTCGCCGTGTGGGCCGCCCGGCGACGCAACAGCCCCGGGGACCTCGTGCTGGCGACGTCCAGCGCCAACCGGCTGCGCCCCGAACGCTCCGGCGTCGTCGGGCTGCTGGGTGACGCGGTCCTGCTGCGAGCCCGGCTCGGGGAGGCGGAAAGCTTCGCCGAACTGGTACGGCAGATGGGAGCCACTCTCTTCGCCGCGCTCGAACACCAGGACCTGCCACTGACCGAGGTCTCCGACCTGGTCGCACCCGGCACTTCGGAAACACTCTTCCCCGACGTCCTGTTCACTGTTGTCACCACCCCACCGCCGGCCCTCGACCTGGACGGGGTGTCAGCCAGTGTGCACGGCCTGCCCACGGCAGGCGTCGCGCGCAACGAGCTGTACGCGGTGCTGACTCCCCAGGGCCAATCCATGACAATGACGTTCGAATACAGTACGGACCTCTTCGAGCACGCGACCGTCGAAACGTGGGCTGAAGACCTCGTCCGGCTGTTGGACAAGGCCGTGCGGAACCCCCTGAGCCCGCTGCCGGAACTCCTGGTACCCCACTCGGAATAGCTTCCTGAGCCGGTTCTTCTTCGGCAGTGGCAGTGGCAGTGGCAGTGGCGGGTGACGGCCTGTGCTGTCGGCGCCGGAGGGACCGGTTCAGGGCGTGGACGACCGGTCCGGGGCGGGGCGTGGGGCGGGGCAGGAGAGTGTCCAGGAGCCTGCGGATCTCTGCCGCTGTGAAGCGGGTGGTGCCGGTGGGGTCGCTTCCGCGGCCCCACCTTCCGATGGCCCGGTCTGCGGCGAATCCGGATCGTGATCGCGGGAGCCTCTGCCGCGACGGGGAGATCCGGAACACCCCGTGCTGGCCGGCATCGACGCCAGGGAGTCCGGGCGGACCCCGGCCGAGACCGGGCCTGCCGGGGCACCTCCTGGCCGGAGTCGGCCGGACGGCCCCTCCGGCCGCGAGCACACCCAGCCCGCGGCGCCGCCGGTGAGTTCCCCGCTTTCAGGTTGCTGCCGACCTCCATGGGCGCGTCGCGCTTCGCTCAGTTGTTGCCGTAGGGTCACTCACGGTCACGGGCCGACGACAGGTCGGTCTGTGCTCCGCCCGCCACAGCCGGGCGCCGCGGCGGGTCGCCTTCTCTTCTCTCAGGAGGAACGCCGTGCAGCAGGAAAAGTCCCGTACCGCACAGGTGGTCACCCGGGTCGCGGGCATCGGGCTGGCGGCCGCTGCGGCCCTCGGCCTGACCTCCGCACCCGCCCAGGCCGCCGACGGTATCCGGAGTGTGCAGTGCACCAACGACGGAACCCAGTTCATGTTCAGCAGTTGGGCCTACCCCGCCACCTGCTATGAGGGCTCGGGCGACATCGACGTCTACCTGGGTCCCTGGGGCAAGGTCTCCATGAACTACCAGACCGGCCGGTACAGCGGCACTCTGACCTACAAGGAGTACGACATGGACGGTGACTACGAGGGCGCTCCGGAGTACACCATCTCCTTCTCACCGCACCAGGACGTCGACGGGTGGATCGTCCCGACCCACGTCCACATCGACTGACGGCACGCGGTCGCGGCGGCTCCGCACCGCGGCCGCGAGAACGCCGTCACAGCGGGCAGACACCAGGACTGCCTTTCCTCCACTTCCCCCGGATACCGCCGACGGACACCGCTGATCGGGTGACTGTCGGCCGGTCGTCCTCGTTGGTCCACCGACCACCCATACGAGGTACGGAGGACACACATGACGCTGGGGCAGGGCATCTTCGTGGCGGTCGTCACGGCTGTGGTGGGCGTGCCCTTCGTGAGCCTGATCGCCGGCTGGGGGGTCGGGGACACGGCACCGGAAGCGAGCCCGCCCCCGGGCGGTGGCTCCGCCACGAACACCAAGCGCGTCACTCCGGACAAGGACACGGCGCACACACACGACGGCTGGGACGGCGAGGCGACCCTGGGCTGCTGCGTCGCCCTCGCCGTCGCCGTGGCCATCGTGCTGGTGGAACTCGCGGTGGCCGACCCGGGGCCGAACGACGGCCATGTCCGGGCGGTCGCCACCATTCCGGTGCTGATGGCGGCAGCGGTACCGGTCCTGCGGTACCGCAAGGGCGCACGCGGCCTGCTGCTGGCGGTGCACGCGTCGGGCGCGCTGACGCTGGCGGCGGCCTGTCTGAGCGTCGCCGCCTTCGTCACCGGACCGCCGCCCTACGCGACGGGATGGATCCTGCTCGCCGTCGTCGCGGCAGGTGTGGCCACCACGTCCGTCCTGGCTCTGGTCCGGGCACAGGTGACGCTCACCGTTGTGCCGGTCGCCTTCGCCGTGCTGGTCACCGTGTTCGGCGCGATCGCGCACTCCGTGTACGACTCGCCGGGCTACGCCGTGCGCTACGGGCACCCCGTGCGCATGCCGTTGCCCTCCCACTGCGTGGCGGGCGAGGCGATGGCGTGCGCGATCACGTGGAACGAGGCGCGGCACGGGTCGTCCCCCGCCTTCACCGAGGGCCAGGCGGTCACCGTCCACTTCAGCCCGCAGGGCAGTGACCGTTACGGGCGTTACTACCGGCTCGGTGGCTTCTACGAGCCCGGAGACGCCAACGACCCGACTCTGGTCTTCCTGGACACCCGGGCCGTCGGGGACGACGCGTACGTGATCCTCGGCTACCGGCCCGACACCTTCACGCCGTTGGGGCGCTTGCGTCTGCCGGGGCTGGTGTGGGCGGCCCTGCCTCTCCTGCTGTGCCCGCTGGCGCTGCATCTGTTCCTCGTCAGGGACAGGGCGGCGCAGCCGCTGCGGCGCCGGACGCCCGGTAGCGGACGGGCGGCAACGGTGGTCCGGCACGGCGAGCAGGTGTGAGCAGGAGCGCGGAACAGGCAGCCGTCATGACCCGGATACGGAACCGCAGGTCGCCATGGCACCACCGCCGACGGACGACGGACGACGGCCAGCGACACGGGACGGCTCACCCTCGCCCGGCCACCCTGACGCCCACTCACATGAGGACCGCAACTGCGCGTACGCATCATGCGTGTCAGAAGTCGGCGGGGGCAGAGGCCCGCGACGGGCGGGAGAAGCCGGGGAGGTTCGTGGTGGCGGCATCCGAGGAGGCGGCCTCATCCGGTGAGAGCCGGACGACAGGAAGTGACGGGCAGGGGGTTGCGAACGAAGAAGAGGTGGCCGAGGAACGAGCCGCCGGCACGCCCTTGAGTGACCCCCGTGCCGGGGAACTCGGCGGCGACAGCACTCACACCCGCCGGACACAAGACACGGCAGGCCGTCAGGAGGACTCCGGGAGCAGTGAGGCCGATGAGCCGGGCGCACCTGGAGCGGCCAGAGAGCGACGCCATCAAACGATCATCGCCTGGGGAACGCTCAGTACCGCCATCATGACCGCCGTTGCGGCCGTCGCTGCTCTCTGGTTCACCTTCGTCACCACGTCGGATTCCCACGAGGTCGCTCAGGCGCAGATTCGGGACAGTGAGCGAGCCACCGCGCGAGAGAGCAAAGAGCAGGCTGCCAAGGTGAACGTCTGGACCAACAGGGAACTTCACCGGGGCCGTTTCGGTCAGCTGGGTCCGAGATACGTGTTCGCCGAAAACAGATCCAACGATCCCGTCTACATGCCGGTCCTTTATTTCTACTACTCGGACAACGACAGGACGGACAAGTTCGTCTTCAATATCCCGAGGATCCTTCCGGCGTGCACACGAATCAAGCTCCGGATGGACTACGCCCTGATGAACCTGTCCCGAACAAGAGGTGAGAAAGAGGTCCGAGGTTACCGCCCGCATGCTTCGGCGGGCCTGGGATTCTTCGACTCCGCCGGTATCGCCTGGGACAGGTTCTCGGGAGACTTCGGAAAGCCGCCGCACTTGAAGAAGGTGAAAACCCTGCCCTCCCCGAAGCGGGGCGAAGCCCTTTCCACCGAATGGGTACTTCAGGAGATCGAGCAAGCAGATCCGAAAGGCGTGACCAGAGCCGCCGGATGCGGAGACGACTGAACCGGTGCGAACCAGCGCTCTGCGAGCGCGTTGCCCGCCCATCCTCGCGGGTGAGCGATCGTTCGCCGACGGAGAAGCCCGAGGAGAAGCCCGATACGAGGCGATGCGCCCGGGGCTCTGTGCGGCCGCCGGCGGTCGCGTCCACCGGCGGGGTTGCGCGGGAGGCCATGGGGGAAGTCTCTGACCCGCGGACCGTCGGCTGACCGTTGTCCGAGAGCAGCGGAAACCTCAGGGATGGAGTCGATGCACGTGGAACGACGCATGTCGGTTGCGACGCACTGGGGCAGTTTCATCGCGGTGGTCGACTCCGGCCGATTGGTGCGCATCGAGCCGATGGGCGACGACCCGGCACCGTCGCCCATCGGCCCCGGAATGGTGGCAGCCGCCGACGACAACGCCCGTGTGCTGCGCCCCGCGGTGCGCAAGGGCTGGCTGAAGGGCCTGCCGCGCCTCCAGGACACGGCCCGAGGCGCGGACGCCTTCGTGGAGGTGAGCTGGGACGACGCGATCACGCTGGTGAGCGACGAGCTGCGTCGAGTGCGTTCACAGCACGGAGACAGCGCGGTGTTCGGCGGATCGTACGGCTGGGCGAGTGCGGGCGGTTTCCACAACGCGCAAGGTCAACTCCACCGGTTCCTCGCGTTGGGCGGGGGATACACCGACTCCCGCAACACGTACAGCACCGCGGCGTTGGAGGTCATCCTCCCCCATGTGATCGGCGGGCATCCGTGGAGCTACCAGTCCCGGATGCCGATGTGGGACGAGATCGCCGAGAACTGCGAGCTCGTGGTGGCGTTCGGAGGGCTGGCTCTCAAGAACAGCCAGATCAACCCCGGTGGGCTGGCCAGGCACCAGACGCAGAGCCTGCAGCGCCGGTGCCGTGAGGCCGGGGTGCGGTTCGTCAACGTCAGCCCCATCCGCAGCGACGCCGCCGGCTTCCTGGACGCCGAGTGGCTGCCCGTCGTGCCCAACACCGACACCGCCGCGATGCTCGGCATCGCCCACACGATGCTGGTCAACGGGTGGCACGACGAGGACTTCCTCCGCCGGTGCTGCGTCGGCTTCGACCGCTTCGCCTCCTACCTGGTCGGCGAGACCGATGGCGTCCCGAAGGACGCCGCGTGGGCAGCGGAGATCACGGGGATCAGCCGCGAGACGATCACCGACCTCGCCCGCCGCCTGGCCACCCGGCGTTCCCTCATCATGGTCAACTACGCGGTGCAACGGGCGGACCACGGCGAACAGCCGATCTGGATGTCTGTCGTGCTGGCCGCCATGGCGGGCTCGATGGGCCGCCCCGGCTGCGGCTGGGGCGCAGGTTACGCGACGATGGACGCGACCGGCGTCGCCCCGGGCCGCCCTTCCGTGGCGGCAGTGCCCAAGGTGTCCAACCCCGTCGCGGACTTCATCCCGGTCGCCAGGATCGCCGACACCCTGCTGCACCCGGGGAAGACCATCGACTACGACGGCCGGCGCCTCGCGCTGCCCGAGCTCCGCCTGATCTACTGGTGCGGAGGCAACCCGTTCCACCACCACCAGGACCTGCACCGACTGGCCCGGGCCTGGCAGACTCCTGACACGGTGGTGGTCCACGAAGCCTGGTGGAACACCACGGCCAAGTTCGCTGACATCGTCCTGCCCGTCGCCACCACCTTGGAGCGCGACGACTTCGCCGCCGGATTCTCCGACCCCCACCTCGTCGCGATGCCGAAGGTCCGCGAGCCGGAGGGCGAGTCGCGCACCGACCACCGGATCTTCGCCGCCCTGGCCTCCCGGCTCGGATACGAGCAGGAGTTCACCCAGTCGCGTTCCGAGCTCGAATGGGTCCGGCACCTGTACGAGCAGACGAGGGCCGACCTCGGCGACGATGCCGCCTTGCCGGGCTTCGACGACTTCTGGCGGAACTCCCACGCTGCGCTGCCGGCGTTGACCGGACCGTTCCCCGGAAGCTTCGAGGCGCTCCGCTCAGATTGGCGGCGTTCCCCCCTTCCGACACCGTCGGGCCGGATCGAGATCTTCTCCGAGAAGATCGACTCGTTCGGCTACGACGACTGCGCCGGGCATCCGACGTGGTACGAGCCGGTGGAGTGGCTCCACGCCGACCTGTCGGCCCGGTTCCCGCTGCACCTGATCTCGAATCAGCCCGCCTCACGCCTGCACAGCCAGTACGACAACGGTGGCCACAGCCTCGATTCGAAGATCCGCGGTCGCGAGCCCGTGGCGATCAACCCGATCGACGCCGCGGCACGCGGCATCGAGAGCGGCATGATCGTGCGCGTCCACAACG
>DASTDN010000530.1:0-3896 GCA_035710365.1 Streptomyces sp.
GGTCGTCTTTGTGACGCTCGTGATCAACGTCATGAAAGTCTTCGACCTGGTGTACATCATCGCCCCAGGTCCGGTGCAGGAAGACGCCACCGTACTCGCGACGCAGATGTGGCTCGTCTCCTTCGGCGGCGGCAACAACCAGGGACTCGGCAGTGCGCTGGGTGTGCTGCTGCTGGTGCTGGTGGTCCCCGCGATGGTGTTCAACGTCCGGCGCTTCCGAAGGAGTCAGCGATGAACTCGGCGATGAACACGATCCGCCGTGCTCTGAGCAGCGCTCTCGTCCAGGCCTTCCTGGTCCTGATCGGCTTCGTGTGGCTCACGCCGCTGGCGGGCCTGTTCCTGTCCTCGATGCGCTCCGCGGAGGAGTCCGCGACGGACGGCTGGTGGACGGCGCTGGCCAGCCCCGGCCAGTTGTCCTTCGACAACTACTCGGCGCTGCTGGACAACTCGGGCATCACCCAGTCCTTCTACAACACCGTGCTGATCTCGGTGCCGACGACCGTCCTGGTCGTCGTCATCGCGGCGCTCGCCGGATACGCCTTCGCCTGGCTGGAGTTCCCCGGCCGCGACGCGGTGTTCCTCGGAGTGGTCGCCCTGCTGGTGGTCCCGGTGCAGATCGGTCTGCTGCCGGTCGCCAAGCTGTTCGGCGAACTCGGCCTGTTCGGCACGATCCCGGGCGTGGTCCTCTTCCACGTCGCCTACGGACTGCCGTTCGCGGTGTTCCTGCTGCGGAACTACTTCGCGGAGATCCCGAAGGAGATGCTGGAGGCCGCCCGCATGGACGGCGGCAGCGAATGGCGCATCTTCATCCAGCTCGTGCTGCCCGTGGGCCGCCCGGCGATCGCCTCGCTCGCCATCTTCCAGTTCCTGTGGGTGTGGAACGACATGCTGGTCGCGCTGCTGTTCGCGGACAGTTCCTCGCAGCCGCTGACCGTGGAACTGCAGTCGCAGATCCGCCAGTTCGGCAGCAACGTGGACGTGCTCGCCCCGGGCGCGTTCCTCTCCCTGATCGTGCCCCTGGTGGTGTTCTTCGCCTTCCAGCGGCACTTCGTGCAGGGCGTCATGGCCGGCTCGGTCAAGTAACGCCCGCCCCTGTACGCCGGCCCTCCGCTTTCGGCGGAAAGCGGAGGGCCGGCTTTGGGCTGCGTACGACCGGATCAGGGCGCCGCCGGTGCGTGCGGCGCACGCGGCAGACGGGACGCCGCGCCCGCGTCCAGCAGCCACAGCGTGCGGTCGCGGCCGTACGCGCCCGCCGCCGGGGCCCGGACCTCCCCGGCGCCCGACAGCGCCAGCGCCGCGGCCTCCGCCTTGTCCTCCCCGGCGGCCAGCAGCCACACCTCGCGGGCGGCGCGGATCGCCGGGAGCGTCAGGGTCACCCGGGTCGGCGGCGGCTTCGGCGCTTCGCGCACCCCGACCACCGTCCGTTCCGTCTCCCGCACCGCCGGCAGCTCCGGGAACAGCGACGCCACGTGCGTGTCCGGGCCGACGCCCAGCATCAGCACGTCGAACTCCGGGACCCCGCGGGAGGCCCCGGGACCGGCGGCACGGGCCAGTTCCGCCGCGTAGGCGGCCGCGGCCGCGTCCACGTCGGAGCCGTACGGGCCGTCCGACGCGGGCATCGCGTGCACCCGGGCCGCGTCCAGCGGCACCGAGTCCAGCAGCGCCTCCCGGGCCTGCGTCGCGTTGCGCTCCGGGTCGCCCTCCGGCAGGAACCGCTCGTCGCCCCACCACAGGTCGAGGCGGCCCCAGTCGACCGCGTCCTGGGCGGGCGCCGCGGCCAGCGCCGCCAGCAGGCCGTTGCCGTTGCGGCCGCCCGTCAGCACCACGGACGCTGAACCCCGCACGGCCTGCGCGTCCACGATCCTGGTGATCAGCCGGGCCGCCGCGGCGGTGGCCATCAGCTCCTTGTCGCGGTGCACGACCCGCTCCGGTGCCGCCCTCATGCCGTCGCCGCCTTCCTCGCCGAGCCCTTGCCGGCCGCCTTGCCCGCCGCGGACCTCTTGGCCGCCGGACGCCGGGCGGGCGCCTTCGCGGCCGGCTCCTCCTGCGTGCCCTCCTCCCCGGCGGCGTCGGAGGCCCCTGCGTCGCCGGCCTCCGCGGCGGCACCCGCGGCCGCACCCGCCTCCGCGGCCGCATCGGCCTGCGCGGTCAGCCGGTCCACGCCGAAGCGCAGCGCCGAGGCGTACGTGTCGTCCGGGTCGAGCCGGCGCAGTTCCTCCGCGATCAGCTCGGCGGTCTCCCGCCGCTTCAGGGCCACCGCGCGGTCCGGCTGCCCCTCGACGGACAGCGTCGCCAGGGACCCGTCCGCCCGGTCCAGCACGATCGGCCCGCAGTCGGTCTCCAGCCGGACCGCCGTCAGCCCCGGACCGTCCGACAGGGAACGCCGCACGGGCGCGTCCAGCCGGTCCGCGAGCCACATCGCCAGCAGCTCACAGCTCGGATTGAACTCCTCGCCCTCCACCTCGACGCCCCGCACCTCGCAGACCACCTGGTCCAGGGCCGCCGCCAGCATCGAACGCCACGGAGTGATCCGGGTCCAGGCCAGGTCCGTGTCGCCGGGCGTGTACGACGCGGCGCGGGCCGCCAGCTCCCGCACCGGCTGCTCCGAGGCGTAGCTGTCGGTGACCCGGCGCTGCGCCAGGGAGCCGAGGGGATCGTTCGCCGGGTCCGGCGGCGCGTTCACCGGCCACCACACCACGACGGGCGCGTCCGGCAGCAGCAGCGGCAGCACCACCGACTGGGCGTGGCCCGTCACGTCGCCGTACAGCCGCAGCACGACCGTCTCCCCGGTGCCCGCGTCCGCCCCCACCCGCACCTCGGCGTCCAGCCGGGACCGGGTGCGGTCGCGCAGGGTGCGCGAGACGCGCTTGACGACCACGAGGGTGCGTGAGGGGTGCTCGCGCGACGCCTCGTTCGCGGCCTTCAGCGCGTCGTAGGCGTTCTCCTCGTCCGTGACGATGACCAGCGTGAGCACCACGCCGACGGCCGGTGTGCCGATGGCGCGGCGGCACCGCACCAGCGCCTTGTTGATCTCCCCGGCCGTGGTGTCCGTGAGGTCCGTCTTCATGGCCGGCGCCAGCTCCGTCCGTCTCGCTGCAGCATGTCGTCCGCCTCGACGGGCCCCCAGGTGCCGGCCGGGTACTGGGCGGGCCTGCCGTGGGTGTCCCAGTACTCCTCGATCGGGTCGAGGATCTTCCAGGACAGCTCGACCTCCTCGGTGCGCGGGAAGAGGTTCGAGTCGCCCAGCAGCACGTCCAGGATGAGCCGCTCGTACGCCTCGGGGCTGGACTCGGTGAACGACTCGCCGTACGCGAAGTCCATCGACACGTCCCGGATCTCCATGGACGTCCCCGGGACCTTCGAGCCGAAGCGGACCGTCACGCCCTCGTCGGGCTGCACCCGGATCACGATCGCGTTCTGGCCCAGCTCCTCCGTCGCCGTCGAGTCGAAGGGGGAGTGCGGGGCCCGCTGGAAGACCACCGCGATCTCCGTGACCCGGCGGCCCAGGCGTTTGCCGGTGCGCAGGTAGAAGGGCACGCCCGCCCAGCGGCGGTTGTCGATGCCCACCTTGATCGCGGCGTACGTGTCGGTCTTCGACGACGGGTCGATGCCGTCCTCGTCGAGATAGCCGACCGCCTTCGCGCCGCCCTGCCAGCCCGCCGCGTACTGCCCGCGCACCGTGTCGCGCCCGAGGTCCCCGGGCAGCCGCACCGCGCCCAGCACCTTGGTCTTCTCCGCGGCCAGCGCGTCCGCGCCGAAGGAGGCGGGCTCCTCCATCGCGGTCAGCGCCAGCAACTGCAGGAGGTGGTTCTGGATGACGTCGCGGGCGGCGCCGATGCCGTCGTAGTACCCGGCCCGGCCGCCGATGCCGATGTCCTCGGCCATGGTGATCTGCA
>DASTDN010000531.1:0-14213 GCA_035710365.1 Streptomyces sp.
CATAGGGCAGGAGTAACCGACTCCTAGCCTCACAAGGGGGAAATATGCGATTCACCCGTTCCGCCATGGCCGCCGCCGCGGTGGCCGCCCTGACGGTCGGTGCGACCACGGCCCTGGCCTCACCCGCCTCCGCCGCGCCCAACACCACTGCGGAGAAGGTCTGCGGCCCCGGCTACACGACCGTGAACTCGGCGGCCGTCGGCTCGCTGGGCACCGTGTACCTGGCGTACAACCCGACGAACGGCCACAACTGCGTGACGACCATCCGCACCGACCCGGGCACCGCCAAGGACATGTCCGCCTGGGTCTACATCCCCGAGACCAACGAGGGCGACTCGGACTTCGGGACGTACTCGTCGTTCGCCGGCCCGTCGTACGTCTACGGCAAGGGCTACTGCGTCGACTGGGGCGGCAGCATCGACAACGTGTACGTGTCGGTCTACGGCTCCAACTGCGGATCGCTGAAGGAGCACCGGGTCACGACCGTCCGCTGACCCGTGCTTCGTGCCCGGCCCGTCGGCCGCGGACGGGCATGAAGCCGCGGAGGTGCCGCTCGCCCCGGGGGTCTCACGAGACCCCCGGGGCGAGCACTCATGTGCGGGGCCGTACGCGTCAAGGAAGCGGAATGGTCGGGTCCACCCGACCGGGCGGCATGGTGAAAGTTATTGACAGGCCACTTGGCGCTGATGAAACTAACTGCCACCCATGGGGAACACTCCCGTCCGCATGGCATCCCGACCATGGAGGGGCGCCCTATGACCCCGCGTCTGCAGCATCGGACCGACGAGACCACCAGAGCGCCGCGATCACGCAGGGCACTGGTGGCGGGGTCGGTGGGCAACTTCATCGAGTGGTACGAGTTCGGCGTCTACGGCTATTTCGCCACGATCATCGCCGCGAACTTCTTCACTCCCGACGGCGGAAGCGACGCCGAGGGGCTCGTGAAGACGTACGCGTCCTTCGCGCTCGCCTTCTTCTTCCGCCCCATCGGCGCGGCCTTCTTCGGACGGCTGGGCGACCGGATGGGGCGGCGCCCCACCCTGATCGTCGTCATCCTGCTGATGACGGGTGCGACGACGCTGATCGGTGTGCTGCCGACGTACGCCACGGTGGGGGCCGCGGCGCCCTGGCTGCTCACACTGCTGCGGATCGTGCAGGGGCTGTCCGCGGGAGGGGAGTTCGGCGGCGCGGTCTCGATCATGACGGAGTTCGCCCCGCCGGGCAGGCGCGGGCTGTACGGGTCCTGGCAGTCGTTCACGGTGGCGCTCGGGCTGCTCGCCGGGGCCGGGATCGCGGCGGCGCTGGCCACGGTGCTGACCGAGGCGCAGTTGGGCGACTGGGGCTGGCGGCTGCCGTTCCTGCTGACGCTGCCCCTCGGGCTGATCGCCCTGTGGCTGCGCCTGCGGCTGGAGGAGACTCCTTCCTTCCGGCGGAGCCAGGGCGAGGACGCCTCCTCCGGGGACGGTCCGGCCACCGCGGTGCCGCCCGTCGCGGCGCCCGCGCGGGAGCACGCCAAGGCCGTCGCACTCGGTGCCGGCCGTCTCATGGGCTGGGCGGCCGCGGGCTACACCTTCCTCGTGGTGCTGCCGTCGTATCTGCAGAACACGCTCGACGCCACCTTCCAGCAGGCCCTGATCGCGACGGTGCTCGCCAACCTCGGATTCGCGGCCTCCATCGTTCCGGCGGGCGCGCTCAGCGACCGGATCGGGCGGCGGGCCGTGATGACGGCCGGCTCGGTGCTCGTGGCGCTCCTCGCGTTCCCGCTCCTGCGTCTGCTGCAGGACACGGACGCGTCGACGACCGCCAAGGGCGCCGCCGTGTTCGTCGCGGGCGCGGTCGTCGGTCTGATGGCGGGGCCCGGCCCGGCCATGCTCGCCGAGATGTTCCCCACCAGCGCCCGCTACACCGGCCTCGGTCTGGCGTACGCGCTGTCGAACGCGGTGTTCTCGGGATGCGCGGGTCTGATCATCACCGAGGTGATCGAGCGGACCGGCAACATCGACATCCCCGCGTACTACGTGGTCGTGACCTGTGTGGTCAGCACGGTCGCGCTGCTCACGCTGCGCGGCGACGACCACCGGCGGGCACTGCGCGACTGACGGCCGGGCGGGCGGAAGCAGGACGGCGGGCCGGGAGAGGGGAACGAGGATGCGGGTCGTAGGGCTGATGTCGGGGACGTCGCACGACGCGGTCGACGCCGCCGCGGCCGATCTGCGGCTGGAGGGCGATCAACTGCTGCTCACCCCGCTGGGAATGGTCGGCTCGCCGTATCCGCGGGAGCTGCGGGCCGAGCTGGCCGCCGCGCTGCCGCCCGCGCCGACCACCATGCGGGACGTGTGCCGGCTGGACACCAGGATCGGGCAGGTCTTCGCCTCGGTGGCGGTACGGGCCGACCGGGAGTTGTGCGCCGGACGCGCCGAGCTGGTCGTCTCGCACGGGCAGACCGTCTACCACTGGGTCGAGCAGGGGCGGGTGCACGGCACGCTGCAGATCGGCTCGCCCGCCTGGATCGCCGAGGCCACCGGCTGCCCGGTGGTGTCCGACCTGCGCAGCCGGGACGTCGCGGCGGGCGGCCAGGGCGCGCCCCTGGTGAGTGTCTTCGACACCCTGTGGCTGAACGGCCGGCCCGGCGTGCCCGCCGCCCTCAACCTCGGAGGCATCGCCAATCTGACCGTCCCCGGCGGGCCGGACGGCCCGGTCGCCTTCGACACCGGGCCCGCCAACGCCCTGCTCGACGCGGCGGTGCACGCCCTCACCGACGGCCGTCTCGACTACGACCGGGACGGGCACCTCGCGTCCCGGGGCCGCGTCGACGCCAAGTTGCTGCACCGGCTCCTCGACGAGCCGTACTACGCGAAGCCGCCGCCGAAGACGACCGGCAAGGAGCTGTTCCACTGGCCCTATCTGCGGGCCGCGCTGGCCGGCCGCGGGCAGCTTCCCGTGGAGGACGTCGTGGCCACGGTGACCGCGCTGACCGCGCGTACGGTCGCCGACGCGGTGCGGTCGGCCGGGGCGAGCGAGGTCGTCGCCTCGGGCGGCGGGACCCGCAACCCGGCCCTGATGGCGATGCTGCGGGCCGAACTCGGCGGCGTTTTGCTGCGGACCTCCGACGTGCTGGGGCTGCCGTCGGCGGCGAAGGAGGCCTGTGCCTTCGCCGTGCTGGGGTTCTTGACGGTGCAGGGGCTGGCGGGGACGGTGCCCTCCTGCACCGGTGCCCGGCACCCCAGCGTGCTCGGGTCGATCACGCCCGGCCGCCGGGCGCTGCGGCTGCCGGAGCCCGCGGCGGTTCCGCCCGTGCGGCTCCGCATCGTTGCGGCGTCCCCACCGGGCGGCTGACAAGGGGCGGGGCGGCCGGCAGGAAGCCGGGCGGCCGTCCGGGGCCGCCCCCTTCCCCGCTCCCTGCCCGTGCTCGCCCTCGTGTTCGTGCTCGTGTTCCGACGGAGGCTGCCGGTCGGGGTCAGCCGCCGCGCCGGTGGAGTTCCAGGTCCGTGACCACGGGGCGGTGGTCCGAGGCGTCGGTCGCCACCGCGTGGGCGGCCGTCACCGTGACATCGGGCGAGACGGTGACGAAGTCGATGCGCTTGACCGGGGCGACGGCCGGGTAGGTCGGGCCGACGCCCGGCGTGGCGTCCCGCAGTTCCTCCCACAGCGGCGCCAGTTCCGGGGCGGACGCCTCCGCGTTGAAGTCGCCGACGAGGATCTTCGGCCCGTGGTCGGCCGCGAGGATCCTGAGCGTGTCGGCGACCTGGGCCGCGCGCACCGACGGGTCGGCCCGGTAGTCGAGATGCGTGACGTACACGTGCGCGTGCGCGCCCCTCACATTGACCGTGACCTCGGCGAAGCCGGGCGCCGGGGCGGGCGGGGAGCCGGGAACCTGCGTGGAGAGCCGGGTGATCTCGTGGTTCTCGGCCGCCAGCACCGGATAGCGGCTCAGCACCGCCACGCCGTACTGCCGCCGTTCCCCGCCGGGCCCGGCCGGGTCCATGTCGTAGATCGGCGCGAAGAAGACCCGCATGCCGAGCTTCCCGGCCAGGGCGCGGGCCTCGTCCACGAAGTCGCTGCGGGCGCCCCAGTGGACGTCGACCTCCTGGAGCCCGATCACGTCGGCGTCGAGGTCGCGTACGGCCCGGGCGGTGCGGTCGAGGTCGAAGACCTGGTCCTCTCCGGCCCCGGCATGGATGTTGTACGTCGCCACGCGCAGCGGGACCGCGGGCGCCTGCGCCCCGGGCACGCCGGTGGCGGGGTCGGTCGCGGCCGTCGCCGGTGCCGCGGTGGCGAGCAGCGCGGCGGCCAGCAGGACGGCGGCCGCACGGCCACGTCCGGCGGGGCGGGCGGAACGTCTGAGTCCGGGTCGGGACTTCATGCTTTCTCCAGGGCGAGTCGAGGGGCGGGCACGGGACCAGTGGATTCTGCTCCACCCCGTGCCCGCCCCACCAGAGGTGCGGCGGCCGGGCCTCGGCCCCGCACGTCCACGCGAATGGCCGCGGGCACCAGCCGTGTTGCGGGGATCAACCGCCTTGCCGTGGTCCTGAGGGCGGCTGAGGCCGTCTGACGGACCTGCCACCGCCGGATCCTGTGCGAGGCGGCGGCCGCTCCCACCATGGCCGGCTCGTACGCGACCGCCGCGCTCGACGCCGGTGCCGCCACCGGACCGCACCTCGCCGCGGTCACGCTCGACACCGCGGCCGGGAACGCGGGCCCGCTGCGGGCGAGCGGCCCCCTCGTCGGGCCCGCGCTCACCCCGATCGTCGTACGTGCCCAGCGGGACGCGATCACGGGCGGCCGGAGGAGGGCCGGCACGGCCGGGCGACGCAACCGGGCACTGCCACCGGGGCGTGGACGCCGGGCGGTGTGTCCGTTCATGCCCCGCGTGGTGATCTGCCGCAGTCCAGGGCGCGGCCGAGGGCGGAGGTGACGGCGTCGGCGCGGCCGGGCAGGTGCCGGGCCGCCCAGTCGGCGGCCAGGGACAGGAAGTTGCGCAGGTCGCGCTCGGCGCCGGACAGCAGACGGCGCAGTTCGGTGACGGACAGTTCGATCACCGGGCTGTCGTCGCGTTCGGCGTCGACGGTCAACCGTACGAGGCCGCCGTGGCGTTCGGCGCACGGCGAGGGGTCGTGGCCGAAAACAGCCCGTCCGCCGCGGTCGGCGACGTCCCACCAGCCGTGCCTGTCGTCCATGCCCTCGCAGCAGCCCGGCACCAGGGTCGTGCCGGTCGCCGTGTCGGTGAACCACAGCCCGCCGGGGGCGTAGAGGGGGTCCGCGGTGAGCAGCCCGTGCAGCACGGCCCCCACCGGGTCGGCGCAGGCCGGTGGGCGGCCGTCCGCGCCGGGGTCGATGTCGTTGCAGTCCGCGACGCGCAGGACCGCCGTGCCCACCTCGGCCGGGCTCGACGACCCGTCGAGCGGCAGGAAACCGTCCGGTGGGCTGTCGGCCACGGGCCAGCAGGTGAATCCCCCGCGGGGGTACGTCTCCAGTACGGCCTGCACCACCAGCATCCGGGCAGTCTGCGGCACAACGGCGGGTGACGCACCCCCGTTTCCCGCTGCCGCGGCCGATGGCGCCCGCTCAGCCCCAGCGGTCGGCGCCGCCGCCCCGCCATTCGATCAGTGGCGTCGTGCCGGCCTCCTCGTGTCCGACGATGATGCCGACCCGGCGGACGACGGCCAGCACGTCCGCGACCCCTGTCGCCACGCCCACCACCCGGCCCATCAGCGAGACCTGACGGCCCCCGGCGGAGAAGGGCTTGTGCACGACGACCGGGGCGGTCCTGCCCCGCGCCCTGCCGGGCGGACTCGGGCAGTCCCAGGGGCCGAGCCCCGGCCCCGCCGACCTCGGCCGCCGAGGCGTGAACGCATCCGCCATACGCCGTTCTCCTCCCGGGACTCGCCACCCGTGTTCGACACCCGGCGATTTTTGCACAGTGCAAAGCAGGTCCCAAAGAAACGATCACCGGGGTGGCTGCGGCTTGGCGGAGGCTGATCACCGGCACCCCCGGCGCGGACAACTCGCCGTGCCCTCACCGGTCATGACACCCCATGAGGCAACGAAATCGCACCTGATGACGAAGTGCCCCCAACGGGTGATGTTCCCTATTTGTACTGTACAATGATCATCTGGCGCGATTACGCCTCTCCCGCACCGTCGGCTTCGAGCGCACTGACCGGCCTCGAAGCGCCCGGCGGTGGAGCAGGGACATGGAAGGGGGACCATGATCACCGATTGGCCGAGCCCGGACGGGACGCCCGACGAGCCGGACGCCACACAGCCCGTCCCCGACGAGGTGTGGCGGAAATTCCTCTGCGACAGCGAGCACGCCATCCGCGTGTCGGCCCCGCGAGAACCCTCCGCCCGGGAACGGCGACGAGGACCCTCGCCCGCCGACGGCACCACCGGCACCCGCGACGCAACCGGCGCCGGGGCCACGACCGGCGCGGGAGACGCGGGCGGCCGGGGTCCTCGCCGTGGCGGTGACCGGGCCCGGGAGCGGGCCGGCCGTCGGCGTCCCGCCGCCCCCGACCCGGTGGACGGGGTGTGGGGACCCGACGATCCGTGGGCCGGCCCGGCCTGGCGGGAACTCGACGGGCGGGCCAGACTCCGGCGCGCCGGGCGTGTGGTCGCCACCGGCGTCGCCATCACGCTGGCCCTCGGGGCCTGGTCGCATCTGTCCACCGGCGCGGGCACGCCGGTGGACGGCGGGCCGCATCGCACGACCGTGGAGCAACTGGACGGGCTGTCCAACGAGTTGCCCTCCGCGCCCCGTGTGCCACCCGGTTCCGCCGGGGTCGCACGGCCGCCGTCGTCGTCGCCGGCCGCCGGCTGACGGCACGCCGGGGCGGGCCGTCCTCGGGTGCGGGCCGAGGGCGCGCTCGGCCCGCACCCGGGGACGGTTTCGGCCGTCACCGCTCCTGCCGGGTCCGGCGAACGCTTCGGCACCGTGCTCGGGCATCCGACGTACCACCCGCGGTCCGCGCCCGGTCGGGATTCACCGGTGGCGTCCGCGCACCGCGTCGGCGGGGGCACGGCGGCGGCGACACCGGCGGGACGTGCGGGGCCGACGGGGCCGGTGGGGCGGGGATTCCGGGCACTTGAGGTGGTTCGACCGGTTCCGTTACATGAACGCCCCCGGTGCCGGGGAGAGTTGCCCTTGTCTTCGCTCCGGAGGTTCTGTCCGCTTTCCGTCACCCCCCTTCCGTCCCCGGCTCGCCTCCGCCCGTCTTGGGCCGTCTTGGGCCGTCTGTGTGTCATCCGTTCCCGCCTTCTCGCCGTACGACAGGAGAACCGGCATGGTCCAGCAGCCGCCGTACGTCCTCGACCCCGCCGGGGCCGACCACCACGCCGAGCACCGGGCCCTGCGGGAGCGCGGCCCGGCCACCCGGGTCGACGTCCTGGGCGTCGAGGCCTGGTCGGTGAGCGATCCGGTGTTGTTGAAGCGGCTGCTCACCGGCCCGGACGTCTCCAAGGACGCCCGGGCCCACTGGCCCGGCCTGGCGGACGCGGTCGGCACCTGGCCGCTGGCGCTGTGGGTGACGGTGGAGAACATGTTCACCGCGTACGGTCCGCGCCACCGCAAGTTGCGGCGGCTGGTGGCACCGGCGTTCGGTTCGCGGCGGATCGCCGCCATGAGACCGGCCGTCGAGGCCATGGTGGCCGGGTTCCTGGACCGGCTCGCGGACCTGCCCGCGCACGAACCGGTCGATCTGCGCGAGGAACTGGCCTACCCGCTGCCCATCGCGGTGATCGGTCACCTCATGGGACTGCCGGAGGAGCAGCGGGAGCAGCTCCGGGACCTCGTGGACCTGGTCTTCGACACCACGGTCGGCCCCGAGCGGGCGCG
Organism: Streptomyces sp.; assembly: GCA_035710365.1. GTDB lineage: Bacteria > Actinomycetota > Actinomycetes > Streptomycetales > Streptomycetaceae > Streptomyces. The sequence continues at coordinate 7,835 of DASTDN010000531.1, forward strand.
GGCCAACACCGTCGCCCTGTACGCGATGATGGACCGGCTCATCGCCGCCAAGCGCGCCGCACCGGGTGACGACATGACGTCCCTGCTCATCGCGGCCCGGGACGACGAGGGCGACGGCGACCCTGCCCGCCTGACCCCGGCGGAACTGCGCGACACGCTGCTGCTGATGATCAGCGCCGGGTACGAGACCACGGTCAATGTCATCGACCAGGCCGTCCACACCCTGCTGACCCGCCCCGACCAGCTCGGGCTGGTTCGCGACGGGGCCGTCACCTGGGAGGACGTCGTCGAGGAGACACTGCGCCACGAACCGGCCGTCAAGCACCTGCCGTTGCGGTACGCCGTCACCGACATCCCGCTGCCCGACGGGCAGGTGATCGCCCGGGGCGAGGCCGTCATCGCGTCCTACGCCGCCGCCAACCGGCACCCGGACTGGCACGAGGACGCCGACACGTTCGACGCGGCGCGCGCGGTCAAGGACCACCTGGCCTTCGGTCACGGCGTCCACTTCTGCCTCGGCGCGCCCCTCGCCCGCCTGGAGGTCGCCCTCACGCTGCGGGGCCTGTTCGAGCGCTTCCCCGCCATCCGCCTCGCGGTGCCCGCGGACGGCCTGCGGCCGGTGCCCTCCTTGATCAGCAACGGGCACCAGCGGCTTCCGGTTCTCCTGCACCCGGGATGAGCGCGGGCGCCATGCCCCCCGAGCGCGCCCGGTCGCACCGTCCCGGGCGTGGACCGGGCGCCCTGGACAGACGGCCCGGCCCGCGTCCTGGAAGCCCGCCCGGCCCGTCCGGGGCGTGACCCGCGGCCCGGGGTCAGCTCACGCTCGTGGAGGTCATGAGTTTCGCGAAGGACGCCATGCAGTCCGAGCAGTGGGCGGCGCGCTGCGCCCTGAGGCCCTCGACCCGGTGCGCCAGCCGCTGCCCGCACAGGGTGGTGGTCGCCGGTTTCGCCATGACGTGCCATATCAGTGCTTCACCCGGCTTTTCGGAGCCGGCACACATCTCGTACATCATCGGCCTCCCTCTGGACGCCTTCCCAGCCTCATCACACCCCGTGCGGCCGGTCTCCCGAAGCCGGGGCGGGCCAAACGGGTGACAGCGCCGCCGTCACTGGCCCACCCGCCCGTCGACGCACTCCCGCAGCAGATCGGCGTGCCCGCAGTGCCGGGCGTACTCCTCGACCCGGTGCACCATCAGCTCCCGGACCGCGATCCCCTCCCGGCCGACCCGCTCGCCCAGATCGGGGTGGGCGGCGAGTGCGGCGTCGGTCGCCGCCTGCTCACGCTCCAGGTCGGCGCAGGCCGCGTCCACCACGGCCTGCTCGGCCACGGCGCCGTCGAAGTCCGCGTCGCGGGGGCCGTACAGCTTCGGCAGGGGCTCGCCCTCGGTGATCCAGTTGCGCCAGTCCCGCTCCACCTCGGCAAGGTGCCGGACCAGTCCGAGCAACGACATCGTGGACGGCGGAACCGACCTGCGGGTCAGTTGCTCCGGGTCCAGGCCCTCGCACTTCATCCGCAGCGTCAGGCGGTAGCCGGACAGGAAGTCGTCCAGCGTGGCCAGCTCGCCGTCCGGACCCGGGCCTTCCTTGTCCCGGGGATCGTCCTCCGGGTCGGCCCACATGTCGGGATAGACGGTGGCCCGCGTCCAGCGCGCGGGGCGCTCGCCCTGCCCGTCCCCCCCGGCCGTCGCCGTGCCGGTCACCCCGCCGACGGCTGTGCCCGTCGCCCTGCTGGTCACTGTGTGCATCGTTCATGCGTCGCATCCTGCGTCGCAGCGGCCCGGGACCGCCAGCCAATTGTTCCGCCGTCCCCGCGGTGGCTCCGTCGGGACCGGTGCGGGTCACCGCGGGCCGGCATGCCGACGCCGGTCCGTCCGGCCAGCGGGGTGCGGGGTCCGGCCGGCGGGGTGCGTGGTCCGGGGTGCGAGGAGCGACCTGCGGGGCGCGCGCAGGGTGCGGGGTGCTGGGTCCAGGGTTCCGGGGTCCGGGTGCGTGGTGCGGGGGCGGAGAGCACGCTGGTGGCATGGCACGCGCACGACCGATCGTGGTCTACCCGCCCGCAGCCGACGGCGGGCGACGGGTCCGGGTGCACGACCGCTTCGTCGGGCTGGCGTACGGGCTCCTGGACATCGCGGAGTTCCTTCGCCTCGCCGGGCTGGAGCAGGCGGACGAGGACTGGGTCCGGCAGTCCGAGCTGATCGAGTGGCGCGGGCCGGGGCCCGGGGAGTGACATGGCGGCGCCCCGGCAGGGCGGCACCGCCCCTCATCCGGCCGATCCGTACAACGAAGTTCAGCCGCGGCGGGACCGTCCCGCGAGGCGCTCGGCCTTCTTCGCCGCCTCGCGTGCCTCCCGCCGGGCCCGGGTGAGCGCATCGGCTGCCGACTGGCTCCGCTCCTCTGCCGCGTCCCGCTCGTGAGCGGCCTGTTCCCGTTCCTCGCGGGCCGCGTCCAGGTGCCGTGCGGCGGCGGTGACCTGCTGTTCGGCCTCGTCGTGCCGGGTCCGTGCCCGCCGCAGGGACTCCTCGGCGTCCGCGTGTTCCGAGAGCCTCTCGCCGAGCCGCGCCTCGGACGCCTCGGCTGCCTGCCGGGCCCGGGTCAGCTCCTCCTCCCGCAGGCGCCGACGCTCGGCGAGTTCGTCCCGCGTACGCCGCTGGGCGGCACGCGGCGCCGGGGCGCCTGCGGCCCCGCCGCCGGAACCGGGCGCCGCCGCAGAGGGGAGGCCGGACGGCGGTGCGAGGGCGGTGACCAGACGGCCGGTCGCCCACCGGTCCGCCGCCTCCGGGTCGGCGAGCACCGCCCGGAGGGTGGAGTCGACCTCCTGGAGCACCGCCGCGGACAGGCGCAGCCCCGCCTCCCGGGCGAGCCCGGCCGTCTCGCGCGACAGCGCGGAGACGACCCTGCGGCGCTGCGCGGACAGTTCCCTCCATCCCGGGGCGTCCAGCGTCCGGTAGGCCTCGCGCAGTTCCCGTCCCAGCTCCAGGAACTGCCCGCTCTCCCGGGGGGCCGAACGCAGCAGGAGGTTCGCGGCCCACGCCGCCGTGGTCGGGCGCCGTGCGGCGTGGATGCGGCGGGCGTCCTCGGCCCGGCCCGCCGTCCGGGCGGCGACGGCGAGTTCCTCCCGGCGCGCGACGAACTCGGACGGCCGCGTGACGTACAGCTCGTCGAGCACCGCCTCCACGTCGCGACCGCCACCGTGCCCGCGGTCGGCCGGACCGGCTCCCCGACCGCCACCGTGGCCGGGGCCGGCCGGCCCGCTGTCCTGCCCGGCCGCCTGTCCGCGCCCCGTCGTGCCCTTGCGCCGCATGCCCCACAGGCTCCTCCCGACCGCACGGGTCCGCACATCGGCGACCCGCAGGCGCGAGACGCGACCCAGGTGCCCCTTTTGGGATCTTATGGGCAGGAATATGGCCGTACGATGGCCTGCTACGAGATGCGGAGGGAGTGAGCGCGTGGCCGAGGACCGGGTGGCCGGGGGCGCGGAGGCGGGCGGGCCGTCGCCGGACGTGCCCTACATGTCGCTGCTCAATCTGCCGCTCAGCTCCGACCTCGACCGCATCGGTGAGCAGATGCACGCCCTGGCCCGCGCCCAGCGCAACCTCCAGGGCCTGCTGGCCGCCGTGCTCGGCATCAGCAGCGAGCTGGAACTGCCGTCGGTGCTGCGCAGGATCGTCCGGACCGCGATGGACCTGGTGGGCGCGCGGTACGGGGCGCTGGGCGTCCTGGACGACAGGGGCGAGTTCCTCGCCGAGTTCATCCCGCTCGGCCTCACCTCGCAGGAGCTGGCGAATCTGTCCGGCGTGGAGCTGCCGCGCGGCAGGGGGCTGCTCGGGCATCTGATCACGCACCCGGCGCCGCTGCGGGTGGAGAGCATCGCGGGGCACGAGGAGTCGGCGGGTTTTCCGCCCGGGCATCCTCCGATGCGTACGCTGCTCGGCGTCGCCATCTCGGTGCGCGGCCGGATCTACGGGAACCTGTACCTGTCCGACCGGCGGGACGGCAAGCCGTTCGACGAGCACGACGAGGGCGTGATCCTGGCACTCGCCGGAACCGCCGGTGTCGCCATCGAGAACGCCCGCCTGTACCAGCAGGTGCGTGCGACCTCCGAGCAGTTCCAGCGCCTGCTGCTGCCGCAGTTGCTGGACGTCACGCCGTTCGAGGCGTGCGCGGTGTACCGTCCGGCCGCGGCACCCGGCCATCTGGGCGGCGACTGGTACGACGCGATGAGACTGTCCGACGGCTCGTGCGTGGCCGTCATCGGGGACGTCGTCGGCCATGACATGCAGGCGGCGGCCGCCATGTCGCAGACCCGGAGCATGCTGCGGGCGCTGTCGTTCGACCCGGACACCGCGCCCGGCGCGGCGCTGTACGCCCTGGACCGGATCATGGACGTGACGGGCGGCCCGCTGATGACCACCGCCTGCGTCACCCGGGTCGAACCCGCCGGTCCGCGGGGCTGGACGCTGCGCTGGAGCAACGCGGGCCACACCCCGCCCCTGCTGCTCCCGCCGGGCGGACCGGCCCGCGTCCTGGAGGCCGAGCCGGGGCTGCCGCTCGGCGTGGACCCGGCCCTGACCCGGCCCGACCACTCCTGCTTCCTGCCCCCGGGCTCCACCGTCGTCCTCTACACGGACGGTCTCGTGGAACGCCACGACAAGCCGCTGGAGTGGGGCATGCGGGCCCTCACCGCCGCCGCGAGCGCCCACGCGGGCGGACCGCTTCCCGAGTTGTGCGCCGCGCTCACCGACGCCGGTCCCGGCGACGGGCACGACGACATGGCCATACTCGCGCTGCGCGTCCCGGACCACGACACCCCCGCCCCCGCCCCCGCACCCGCACCCGCACCCGCACCCGCACCCGCACCCGCACCCGCACCCGGGGGCAGCGGGCCCCGGCGGCCGGTTCCCTGACACACCCCGGCCAGGGGCCCGGCCCGGCCGGGCCTGCCTCGGGAGCGCAACCCGTTCAGGCTGTTCGCGGCGGCGCCTGGGCGGTGCGCTTGGCGAGCAGGTTCGCCAGCAGCATGACGAGCACACCGATTCCCGCACCGCCCAGCGTCCACAGCACCCGGTAGCCCTCGGCGGCGTAGTCGGAGGGCTGCGGAAGGTCCACCAGGATGAGCACCGCGGCGGCGACGGCCGCGCTGTAGAACGCGTAGTTCCAGAATCGGATCGCCACCCCGTGCATCAGCAGGAAGAGCGCGACCACTTCGAGTCCGCGCTCGACCGCGAACAGCCTGAGTCCGTGGGCGCCGGTGGGCAGGAGCAGCAGCAGCGCGGCCGCGGCGGCGCCGATCACCGCGCCGGCGAGGCGCTGGGCGGCTGCGAGCGTGGTCTGTTCCAGGCTCGGTTTCATCGCGACGACGGCGGCGATCGGCAGCCAGTAGCCGTGCGAGAGGTCCAGTCCGAAGGCCAGGGCGGTGGTGCCGCTCATGGCCAGGGCCCGGATCAGCGCGAACATGATCCGCGGGCGGGTCAGCTTCTTCCGCGAGATGTCACCGGGGAGCTCCCCGACCGGCTGGGGCCGGTCCCGGCGCCCGCCGACCAGCCATGCGACGAACGTCGCCGCGATCCACAGCGCCGACCCACCGGTCCAGGCGAGCACCTGCGCCCAGACGTCACTGGTGAGGCGGGCATGCTGGTGAAAGCCGGAGGCGACTCCGAGGGTGACGACGAACCAGACGTTGAGCAGCAGGGCGGCGACGAACCTGCGCGCCCCGAACGCGATCGTCAGGCCGGCCACCAGCGTGACGGCGAAGGACGCGAGCACCAGCCGGCCCCAAGCGGCTCCCCCATGCCGAATCCCAGAGCGGTCACCCCCGCGCCGGTCAGTCCGAAGGCGGCGATGCGCGACGCGCGGTGCCCGTAGCCGCCCCCCGGGTCGGCCAGCCCCGCGAACAACAGGCCGAACAGGGCGCTGAGAAGGTACTGCTCGCGCCCGATCGTCCAGAAGACGACCAGCGGCACCAGCGCGGCGTCCGCGAAGACCACCGCTCGCGGCCAGTTGATCCCCGCGGGATCGAGCTCGAACACCTTCGACAGCCCGCCTTTGAGCTTCCCCTGGTGCATGGCCTGTCCTCCTCGTCCGGTCCCACCGGCCATGACCGTCCTCGCTCGCCCCAGCCACCGGATGTGCGGCTCCCGGTCCCCCGCACGCACTCGCCGCGCCGTGCGGAGCCGTCCCATGGCGTCGGCGGGCGCCACCCGGAGCGGCCCGGCCATGGCCGCTCACGCTCCGGCAGGCACCCGCGCGGCCGGGGCCCGGGGGCTCATTCCGTGTCCGGTGGGGGCTGCTGTGTCCGCAGCCGGTTCCAGTACCGGTGGACGTACTCCTCGGCCTCTTCCACGAGGACGGCCGCGTCATCCTCGCCCTCCGGCTCCCCCGG
>DASTDN010000532.1:0-14335 GCA_035710365.1 Streptomyces sp.
GGTGCGGGTCGACGGCCAGGGGCGGCAGCCCGGCCGCGGCGCGCTCCCGGTTCGTGAGGCCGACGACCTCGGCCACCGTCCTGCGCAGCCCGTCCGGAGTGAGGGGCGCCGCCCACAGCGCGGTCCAGAAGGTGTCGCCGGACGGGCCGCGGGACGCGTGCGCCAGTCCCGCGTGGGTGTACACCGGGTCGTGCAGCGTGCGCCGGGCCCGCTCCGTGCGCAGGCAGTGCGCGACGAACTCCGCCGGGCCGCGCGGCCCGGACACCAGGTGCTCGCCGACGGTCAGGTACACGAATCCGGCGGTGACGACACGCTGGTGGACCGAGACTCCGTCCCGGCTCTCGATGCTCAGCCGCCCGGCGGCGGCCATGGCCGTGGCGTGCGCGCGGGCGGCGGACGTCAGCCGCGGGTCGAGCAGGACCGGCGGCGCACCGGCCGAGGCGCGGGCGGCGTTGACGGCGGCGAGGAAGCCGTCGGGGTCCGGGGCGGGCGGGGACGCGGGGACCGCCGTGGCCGGCGTCGGCGGCGCCGTACCGTCGGTGACGTCCACGCCGAAGTCCCGGGCGAGGCCCGCCAGTCCGTCGGCATAGCCCTGCCCAAGGGCCCGCAGTTTCCAGCCGTCGCCGCGCCGGTACAGCTCGGCCAGCAGCAGCACGGTCTCCTCGCCGGCCCGGGGCGCCGCGAACCGCGCGACCGGCCGGCCCCGGGCGTCGGACACCTGCGGGGTGGGCGGGGGCAGCGCGCTCAGCGGCGTGCCCGGCTCGGCGGGGCTGACCGCCACGGTGACCCGGGTGGCGCCGGGCCGCAGTCCGGCGGGGTCGACGGTGAGCGTGTCCGCCCGCAGGGCGACACCGGGTGCGGACGGCTGGTTGTAGAACACGAAGTCGCCGTCGCCGCGGACCTTGCCGCCGTCGTCCGTGACCAGCGCCGACACGTCGAACGGGCCCGGCACCCGGATCGACACCTCGCCCGTCGGCAGGGGCACATTCCCTCCGGGCACCAACTCCCTCATCCGCCCCCCTGGAACCTCGTACCACCCCGCCCGCGGCCATCGGCCGGCGGAACGCCGCCCCCGGAGCCCGGGTGCGTCCCCGTACCCCGAGAACGCGCACCGCCCGGCCAGGGTTCCGCGTCCCGTGGCCCGCCTCGCGGCGTGATCCGCGCCTCACCCGGCCCGCAGCCGGTCTGCGGCATCGTCGCGTGAGCAGAAGACCGTACGTGGTCGACGACGGGACGACGGGACGACGGCGAGACGGTGGGACGACGGCGAGACGGTGGGACGACGGGACGGCGGTGGGACGCCGGGCGCCGGACGGCCCAAGCACCGAAGACTCGAAGGTTTGAGGATCGAGGACGCGAAGAACCGAAGGTCTGAACACGCGGAGGTCCGAGAACGCGGGCAGCGGACGACAGGAGACGGGAGACGGGAGACGAACGGCCGACAGCGAGAGAAAAAACGGCCGACGGCCGACGGCTGACAGCCGACAGCGGAAGTGCGGGAGAAGGGGAGAGGAACGGAATGACGGAGCCAGTGGCGGTCGCGCGTGCCCGCCCGAGCCGCCCGGGTGCCGGGGCGGCGTCGCGGAACGTCCGGGGGTGCCGGGCGGCGGTGGGTGTCCTGCTGCTGGCCGCCACCGTCCAGTGCGCGCCCGCCGGGGGCTTCACCCAGGGCTCCGTCCACCCCCGGGACGTGGTCACCTGGGCGGCGGCCGCCCAGCGGCTCGGCGAGGGTGTGCCGGGGAGCGGACACCGGCTCGTCGTGCACACCAGCGTCGGCGGCACCGCCCCCCGCATCAGGCTCTCCAACGCCCACGGGGACCGGCCGGTGACCTTCGACAGCGCCTACGCGGGGCTGCGCGACCGGGGTGCCGCACTGGTCCGCGGCACCAACCGGCGTCTCACCTTCGACGGCGAACCCTCCGTCACCGTGCCGCCCGGCAGGGCCGCCCTGAGCGACCCGGCCCGCCTGACCGTGCCCGCCTCGGCCGACCTCGTCGTCAGCTTCCACTCGCCCGACGCGGCGGGCCCCGCGACCGGTCACTGGCTGGCCATGCAGACCTCGTACGTGACACGGGGCGACCACGCGGCGCAGGAGAGCGCCGCGCACTGGGCGCGGACGACGTACTCGTGGATCCACCTCGACGCCGTGTCCGTGCGCCCCGCCCGGCGTGCCGGGGCGGTGGCCGTGCTCGGCGACTCCCTCACCGACGGCTGGCGCTCCACGGCCGGCGCCAACCGCCGCTGGCCGGACCTCCTCGCCGAGCGGCTGCGCCACGCCGGCGCGCCGGTGCGGGGGGTCGCCAACGCGGGCCTCGCCGGCGGCAAGGTCCTGGCGGACGGCGCCGGGCCGAGCACCCTGCACCGGCTGGGCCGCGACGCGCTGGCCCGCCCCGGTGTCCGCACGGTGTTCCTCTTCCAGGGGATCAACGACATCAAGTACCGCCCCGGCGCCACGGCACCCGAACTCCTCGCCGGCTACCGGCGGATCGTCGCCCGTGCGCACGCGGCCGGGAAGTGCGTCGTCGGCGCCACCCTCGCCCCCTTCAAGGGCTGGGCGGAGTGGACCCCGGCGGCCGAGGCCGTGCGCCAGGACGTCAACCGCGCGATCCGGCGGGACGGGCTGTTCGACGCGGTCGCCGACTTCGACCGTGCCCTGCGCGACCCGCTGCGGCCCCGGCACCTGCGGCCCGCGCACGACAGCGGCGACCACCTGCACCTCAACGACCGGGGCATGCGTGCCCTGGCCGACGCGGTCGACCTCACTTCCCTCGAATGCCGGAACGGCCCCGACGCGGGCTGAGCCCCACCGGCCCGCGCACGCGGGTTGATCCTGCCCGGCACGGGAGACCCGGACCGAAGGACGAGGAGCGGCCTTCGCGGACGCCACGGCCCCGGCGCGCGCCCGGTGGAGCCCGGCCCGACGCGGTCCGGTCACTGGAGCCCGGCCCCGCACCGGGCGGGGAGAGGGCAGAGGACAGAGGGAGGAGCGGGTATGGCCGAGGTGATCACGGCAGGAGTCGACGGAACGGACGAGTCCCTCGCGGCACTGGACTGGGCCGCGCGGGAGGCGGTCCGGCGCGGCCTGGCACTGCGCGTCGTGCACGCCTGGCGCTTCCAGCAGTACGACACCGTGGGCCGCGTCGACCGCGAGGGCCAGGAGCGCGGTGCGCGCGGGCTCGCCGACGAGGCCGCCCGGACCGTCACCGGACGCCACCCGGGCCTGGAGGTGGGCACCGCCGCGCCGGAGGGCACGCCCGCCGGGGAGCTGGCCGGGTCGGCGGCGGACACCGAGATGCTGGTGATCGGCTCGCGCGGGCACGGCCGGGTCGTCGGGTTCCTGCTCGGCTCCGTCGGGCGGCAGGTCGTCGCCGAGGCCACCCGGCCCGTGGTGCTGGTGCGTGCCGGGGACCGGCCGGAGGACGAGGCCGCCGGGCGGGACGTCGTCGTGGGACAGCAGGGCGGACCGGACGACAGCGCGCCCCTGCTGCGCTTCGCGTTCGAGGCGGCGGCCGCCCGCGGTGCGACCGTGCGCGTCGTACGGGCCTGGACCCTCCCGCCGGTGTTCGCCTACAGCCCGGGGTCGATGAAGCTGCTGGACGACGCCGGGGGCCCGGTGCCGTTCGAGGAGGCGGCGCTGACGGAGGCGGTGCGGCCGTGGCGGGAACGCTTCCCGGACGTCCCCGTCGTGGAACACCTGGAGATGGGCAGCGCGGGGCAGGTGCTGCTGTCCGCGGCGGGCACCGCCCAGTTGACGGTCGTGGGCCGCCGCGCGCACCGCGGTGCCGTGGGCGCCCGGATCGGTTCGGTCGCGTACGGCGTGCTGCACCACGCGGAGTGCCCGGTGGCGGTCGTCCCGCACCCCGCCGCCGGCTGAGCCGGGGCGGGCGCGGCGGTTCGTAAGGGCCGGTGGGGCGTCGCGCGGGCCGCAGGCGCTCTCCGGGGAGGACGGCGGGTCGGCTTCCCCCGTGCCGTGCCGCGCCGTGCCGTTCGCCGGGCACACCGAGGTGCGGGTCGGCCCCCGCCCCGGCCCCTGATGGCGGCCGGGATCGTTGCACCGAAGGCGACCGGGGGTGATCGGGCCGACCGGAGTGACCGGAGCGACCGGGGCGACCGGAGTGACCGGGCCGATCGAGGGGCGACCGGGGCGGGCGCCCTGGGCCAGGTGGGTGTCAGCGGACGGTGAGGAGCCCGTCCACCAGGGCGCGCAGGCCGTGCAGATAGGTGTCCTCGGCGGTGAGCGGGGCCCAGCGGCCGGCGAGCCGGGACAGGCGGGGGAGTGCGTCCGGGTCGATGCCGGCGAAGACGCGCTCCCGGTAGGTCGGACGGCCGTCGTCCTCGCGCCTGCGGGCCGCGGTCGCACGGACCACGATCTCCCCGGCGGTGTAGTACCAGATCGCGCGGTAGCCGTGCACGGCCCGCTCGGGGATCAGCCCGCACGCCACCAGGCCGTCGACGATCTGCTCGACGAACCACAGGGCGGACGTGGACAGCAGGTCGTCCGCGGTCAGCACCTCCACGATCCACGGGCAGGCGGCGAGCGCCTCGTGGATCGCGGCGGCCGAGGCGACGACCCGCTCCCGGGGTTCCGCGGACGGTTCCGGCCGGTGCAGCGTCCGCGCGGCGTAGTCGTCCAGCAGCAGGACGAGCAGTTCCTCCTTGTTGCGGACGTGGTGGTAGAGCGCCATGGGCGTGCTGCCGACCTCCGAGGCCAGCCGCCGCATCGTCAGCCGCCCCACGCCCTCCGCGTCCACGATCCGGCGGGCCGCCGCGACGACCTCCTCGCGGGAGATACGGGCCGGGCGGCCGGGGGTTCTGCGCGGTGCGGAGGGCTGCGGCATGCCCTCATCATCCCCCGGGAGTTCCCCGGGATTTCCTCCGGGAGTCGACAACGGCGAGGCCCCGGGCTACTTTTCTTACATGTACAGAAACTTATCGGGGAGGCCAGGAGTGGTGCTGGCGGCGGTCGCCGTCGCCCAGTTCGCCGTCGCCCTGGACCTGTCGGTGGTCAATGTCGCGCTGCCCGCGATGCGCACGGCGCTGGGGTTCACGCCCGTCGGCCTGTCGTGGGTCGTGCACGCCTACGCGCTCACGCTCGGCGGATTCCTGCTGCTGGGCGGCCGCGCGTGCGACCTGTACGGCAGGCGCCGGCTGTTCGTGCTGGGCATGGCCTTCTTCGGCGTCAGCTCCCTCGCGGGCGGGCTGGCCCAGGCCCCCTGGCAGTTGATCGCCGCCCGGGCCGGCCAGGGCGTGGGCGCCGCCGCGGCCACCCCGGCCACGCTGGCGATGCTCACCACCACCTTTCCCGAGGGCCCGCGGCGGGTGCGCGCGCTCGGCGTGTGGAGCGCGGTGAACGCCGCCGGAGGGGCCCTCGGCGTGCTGGCGGGCGGCCTGCTGACGCAGTACGCGGGCTGGCGCTGGGTGATGCTCGTCAACCTGCCCATCGTGGCGGTGGCCCTCGCGCTGGTGGCCGCGGGCGTGCCCGCCGGGGGGCGCCCCGCCCGGCGCGGCCGGCCGGACGTGCTCGGTGCCGTCCTGGCGACCGGGGGAGCCGGGCTGCTGGTGCTCGGGGTGGTCCGCACCGAGGCCCTCGGCTGGGGCTCGCCCCTGACCTGGGCGACGCTCGCCGCCGCCGCCGCGCTGCTGGCCGCCTTCGGCGTCGCCGAGTCCCGGGCCGCCGCGCCGCTGCTGCGCCTCGGCCTGCTGCGCAGCCGCTGGGTGGCCGGGGCCAACGTGCTGGTCTTCTTCTCCACGGCCGGGCAGTTCGCGGCGTTCTACTTCGTGTCGCTGTACATGCAGCAGGTGCTGGGCATGGGCGCCGCGGCGACCGGCGCCGCGTTCCTGCCCTTCTCGGCGAGCCTCGTCGCGGGAAGTGTCGTCGCGACCCGCCTCACCGCGACGCGCACGCCTCGCACGGCCCTGGTGCCCGGCGCGCTGCTGGCCGCCGCGGGGCTGGCCTGGTTCGCGTGCATCAGCCCCGGCGGCGGCTTCCTCACGGACGTGCTCGGCCCGTGTCTCGTCACCGGGGCGGGAGTGGGCCTCGTCATCGCCCCGATCGTCGCCGCCGCGACCACCGGCGTCGCCCCCGGCGAGGCGGGCATGGCCTCCGGGCTCATGAACAGCTCCCGCCAGCTCGGCGGCTGCGTCGGTCTGGCCTCCCTGGCCACGGTCGCCGCCCACCGCACCGGCACGGCCACCGGCCCCGCCGCGCTGAGCGACGGCTACGCGCTGGGTCTGGCCGTCGCCGCCGCGCTGTTCGTGGTCGCGGCGGCCGTGGCGATCGGCGTCCTGCCCCGCGGCGCGCCCGGCACGCCCGCGCCCGCCGCGGGGATGCCCCGGCCTGCCGCCCCCGTCGAGGAACCAGGGGAGCGGCGCGAGGAATGGGCGGAACGGGAAGAGCGGGCGGAACGGGCGGAACGGGAGAAGGCGTAGGGCCCGTCGTCAGACGACGGCCCGCCGGGGGCGGTGGCCGTCGGCGACCACCGTCACGACGACGCGTCCGCCCGCTCCCGCGCCCGCAGCGCGGCGTCCCGCACGGGCCCGCGCAACGCGGGCCCGTGGCCGGGCAGCAGCAGTTCGGCGTCCAGTGCGGCGAGTATGTCCAGCGAGCGCGCGGCGCGGTCCCGGTCGTGGTGGAACATGCCGGGCAGCAACTGCGGTCCCGTGCCCCGGGACGTGGGATGGGCGCTGACCAGCGCGTCCCCGGCGACCAGTACGCCCGTACCGGGGAGGTGGAAGGCCGAGTGCCCGTCCGTGTGGCCGGGCGTGTGCACGGGCACGGGCCGGCCGGGCAGGTCGAGGGGACCGGCGGCCGGGAACGGCGACGGCGCGGTGACGGGGACGCGGGCCGTGCCGCCGGACCTGAGCGCGCGGACCGCCCAGGGCAGTACGCCGGGCCGCAGGCCGTTGCGCAGGACCTGCCCGACGGACACCTGGTGCAGGAAGTCCCGGCGGGCGTGCGGCACCTCGGCCTCGTGCAGCAGGACCGGCGTGCCGTACCGGGCGGCCAGGTACTCGGCGGAGCCCAGGTGGTCGTTGTGCGCGTGCGTGACGAGCACGGCCGCCACCGCCTCCGGTGCACTCCCCGCGGCCGCGAGGGAGCGCAGCAGCAGTTCACGGTCGCCCGGGTAGCCGGTGTCGATGAGCGTCGCGGCCTCCCCGTCTGTGAGGATCACCCAGTTGGTGTCGCCGCCGCGCACCAGGTGGGTGCCGTCCGCCACATGCCGTACGTCCGCCCGCATGACCGTCCCGTCGTTCCGAGGGCCCTTCTCCGACGGGCACCAGGAAAGCAGAACGCCGGCCGCGGCCGTGCCCCGTCGCGCACCGCGCGGCCTCAGCGCACGCCCCGCGGGCGGAACTGGACGCTGATGCGCGGCCCGGCCGCCCGCGCGGACTTCGGTACGCAGTGCTCCCAGGTCCGCTGGCAGGAGCCGCCCATCACGATCAGGTCGCCGTGCCCCAGCGGCCGACGGACGGCCGTCCGGTGCGCGTCGCCGCCCACCGGGCGCAGCAGCAGGTCGCGGGGCGCGCCGAGGGAGACGATCGCGACCATGGTGTCCTCGCGCGCGCCCCGTCCGATCCGGTCGCCGTGCCAGGCGACGCTGTCCCGGCCGTCGCGGTAGAAGCACAGCCCGGCCGTGGTGAACGCCTCGCCGAGCTCGTCGGCGTAGTGGCCGCTCAGCGCGTCGCGGGCCTCGGTGAGCACGGGGTGCGGCAGCGGGTCGCCCGGGCCGTAGAAGGCGAGCAGCCGGGGGACGTCCACGACCTGGTCGTACATCTGGCGGCGCTCGGCCCGCCACGGCACCTCGGCGGCGAGCTGTTCGAACAGCGCGTCGGACCCGCCGAGCCAGCCCGGCAGGACGTCGATCCAGGCGCCGGACCCCAGCTCGGTGCGGCGCGTCCCGTCGAGCCCGCCGAGCCGCAGCTCGTCGGCCTGGTCGAAGAGCGACCCCTGGAGATGGGTGGTGGTCATACGGCCAGCGTACTCTGGAATCGAATGCACGTTCCAATGGGCCATTGGTCTGTTCGATGCGGTGGTGCATCGGATACATTCGCGTATCGAACGGGATACCGAAGATTCGAACGGAGGTCCGGTGTGACGGAGGAGGGCGGCGCCGGGCGGGTGACGAAGCGCCGGATGCGGACGAGGGCCAGGCTGCTCGACGCCGCGTTCGCCGTGTTCGCGGCCAAGGGCTTCGGCCGGGTCTCCATCGAGGAGATCTGCGAGGCCGCCGGATACAGCCGGGGCGCCTTCTACTCGAACTTCGCGACGCTGGACGAGCTGTTCTTCGCGCTCTACCGGCAGCGCGCCGGCCTCATCGCCGAGCAGGTCGCGGGCGCGCTCGCCGCAGACGGCGCGGATCACGGCGTACCGGCGTCCGTCGACCGGGTCACCGAGGTCCTCCTGCTCGACGTGGACTGGCTGCTCGTGAAGACGGACTTCCTGGTGCACGCCGCCCGCGACCCGGACGTGGCGCGGAGCCTGCTCGCCCACCGGGAGCGGCTGCGGGGCGCGATCGCCGACCGCCTCGCCCGCGCCGCCGGGCCCGGCCGGCCGGGCCTGCCCGCCGCGCTGGGCGACGCGAACGGCGCCGCACACGCGGTCGTCGCCGCGTACGACGGCGTGACCGTCCAGCTTCTGCTGGACAAGGACGTCGGACGCGCCCGCGCCTGGCTGAAGCAGCTTCTCACCGCGCTGCTGACCGACGGCGCGGCCCCCGGGAACGAGGGCCCCTGACGACAGGGGCCCGGACGGAAGAAGGGAACGTCGCCATGGACGCCGACGTCATCGTCGTCGGAGCGGGACTCGCCGGGCTGGTCGCCGCGCACGAGCTGACCCGCCGGGGCCGCAGGGTCGCGCTCGTGGAGCAGGAGAACGCCGCCAACCTCGGCGGCCAGGCCTTCTGGTCCTTCGGCGGGCTGTTCCTCGTGGACTCGCCCCAGCAGCGCCGCCTCGGCATCAAGGACTCCACCGACCTCGCCTGGAGCGACTGGCAGGGCAGCGCCGGCTTCGACCGGACCGACGACGAGGACTCCTGGGCGGTGCGCTGGGCACGCGCGTACGTGGAGTTCGCGGCCGGGGAGAAACAGTCCTGGCTCGCCGGGCTCGGCGTCACCTTCCTGCCCACCGTCGGCTGGGCGGAGCGTGGCGGCCTCACCGCAGACGGGCACGGCAACTCCGTCCCCCGCTTCCACATCGCGTGGGGCACCGGCACGGGTGTCGTGGAACCCTTCGCCGCACACGCCCGGCAGGCCGAACGGGACGGGCTCCTCACCTTCCACCACCGCCACCGCGTGGACGAACTGGTCGTGACGGACGGGGCCGTGCGCGGTGTGCGCGGCACCGTCCTGGCGGAGGACACCTCGCCGCGCGGCGTCGCCTCGAACCGCGACCGCGTCGGCGACTTCGCACTCGCCGCGCAGGCCGTGATCGTCACCAGCGGAGGCATCGGCGCCGACCACGACATCGTCCGCCGCCACTGGCCCGAACGCCTCGGCACCCCGCCCCGCACGATGGTCACCGGCGTCCCCGCCCACGTCGACGGCCGCATGCTCGGCATCAGCGCCTCGGCGGGGGCCCGCCTGGTCAACCGCGACCGCATGTGGCACTACACCGAGGGCCTGCACAACTGGGACCCCGTCTGGCCCGGCCACGGCATCCGCATCCTGCCCGGCCCGTCCTCGATGTGGTTCGACGCGCTGGGCCGACGGCTGCCCGCACCGTGCCTGCCCGGCTACGACACGCTCGCCACCCTCAAGCACCTGCGCACCGCCGAGGGCCTCGCGGACCACGACCACTCCTGGTTCGTCCTCACCCGGAAGATCATCGAGAAGGAGTTCGCGCTGTCGGGCTCCGAGCAGAACCCCGACATCACCGCCAAGGACCGCCGGGCCTTCCTCAGGACCCGCATCCTCGGCAAGGGCGCGCCCGGACCCGTGGACGCGTTCGTGCGGCACGGCGCCGACTTCGTCACCGCGCCCACCCTGGAACAACTCGTGGCGGAGATGAACGCGCTGACCGCCGAACCGCTCCTGGACGCCGCGGACCTGCGCCGGCAGATCGAGGCCCGCGACCTCCAGCTCACCCACCCCTACACCAAGGACGTCCAGGTCCAGGGCATCCGCAACGCCCGCCGCTACCTCGGCGACCGACTCGGCCGCGTCGCCACCCCGCACCGCGTCCTCGACCCGGCCGCGGGCCCGCTGATCGCGGTGAAGCTGCACGTCCTCACCCGCAAGACCCTCGGCGGCATCCAGACCGACCTCCACTCCCGCGCGCTCGCCGCCGACGGCACCCCCGTCGAGGGCCTGTACGCGGCCGGCGAGGTCGCCGGGTTCGGCGGGGGCGGCGTGCACGGCTACAACGCGCTGGAGGGCACCTTCCTCGGCGGCTGCCTGTTCTCCGGCCGCGCGGCGGGCCGGGCCGCGGCGGAGCAGACCGCCTGAGCCCGGGCCGCTGTCAGGGCGAGAGGAGCCGGGCCAGCACGGCCGCGTGGCTGCGCTCCGGCTCCTTCGCCGCGGTCAGCAGCGTCACGGTGCCCTCGCCGGCCAGGGCACGCAGCCGCCGCAGCGCCTCGGCGGCCTCGGGCGCGGCGAGCTCCGCCTCGTACCGCCCGGCGAACTCCTCGTAGGAGCCCTCGCCCGCGTGGTACCAGCGGCGCAGCTCCGTCGACGGCGTCAGCGCCTTCGGCCACTCGTCGACCCGGGCCGCGTCCTTCGCCCGGCCGCGCGGCCACAGCCGGTCGACCAGCACCCGCACACCGTCGGCGGACTCCGGGGCCTCGTAGACGCGGCGCACCCGCACACGCTCCCGCACGGTGGCCTCCTTCGCTGGTGGGGGCGGTGCCGCGAGGCTACCCCCGCCGCGCGGACGGCGCGGCCCGGCACCGCCCGGCCGGGGGAGAGGCACCCGGTTGGGGCCGTGGTCCGGTGGGTACTCCGAGCGCCTGACGCGATCCGGACGGACGGCTTCAGGAGGGAGGCCGTGAGATGAACACAAGAGCGCCGGACGGCCTGCCGGTCGTACACACCCTCGCCGACCTCGCTGACCTGGTCGAGGGGCACGAAGGCCTGTACGTCCGCTGGTCGCGCGGGCCCGGGACGGACCTCGACGACGTGTCCGGCACCAGGGGCGCGTCCAGCACCGACGAGCTGACCGGGGTGCCCATGCCCGGCCTGTCCGCCAGTCCCCTGGACGTCGAGGACTGGTGGGAGGACCGCCCGGTGCGGGTGTGGGTGGCCCGCCGGCTGCACGACTACGCGCACCTGCCGCACGAGAAGGGCCCCGGCGTGCGGCCCTGGGTGGTCACCGGGCGGGAGAACGGCCGCGGCCCCGACAACGAGCCGCTGGTCACCGACGCCCGCCCGGTGTGCTGGATCGACGACGCCGTGATCGAGGAGGCGCGCGGCGTCGTCGAGCGGCAGGAACGCCCCTGGGGGCCGCTGCGCCGCGGCGGTCGCTGACCGGGGCGGCGCGGCGGCCCGCCCGTCAGGCGTCCACGGCACCCACGTAGGCCGCCAGATGCTCCCCGGTGAGCGTGGAGCGGGCGGCGACCAGGTCGGCGGGCGTGCCCTCGAAGACGATCCGGCCGCCGTCGTGACCCGCCCCCGGGCCGAGGTCGATGATCCAGTCGGCGTGCGCCATCACCGCCTGGTGGTGCTCGATCACGATCACCGACTTGCCGGAGTCCACGAGCCGGTCGAGCAGCCCGAGGAGCTGCTCCACGTCCGCGAGGTGCAGGCCCGTCGTCGGCTCGTCCAGGACGTACACGCCGCCCTTGTCGCCCATGTGCGTGGCCAGCTTCAGACGCTGCCGCTCACCGCCGGAGAGCGTGGTGAGCGGCTGGCCGAGCGTGAGATAGCCGAGCCCGACGTCCGCCATGCGCTCCAGGACGCGGTGCGCGGCCGGGGTCGCGGCATCGCCCGAGGCGAAGAACTCCTCGGCCCGGGCGACCGACATCCCGAGGACCTCGCTGATGTCGCGCCCGCCGAAGCGGTACTCCAGCACCGACGGCTGGAACCGCTTGCCCCCGCAGTCCTCGCACGGCGTGTCGACACCGGCCATCATGCCGAGGTCGACGTAGACGACGCCCGCGCCGTTGCAGGTCGGGCAGGCGCCCTCGGAATTCGCGCTGAACAGCGCCGGCTTCACGCCGTTGGCCTTGGCGAACGCCTTGCGGATCGGGTCCAGCAGACCCGTGTACGTGGCCGGGTTGGAGCGCCGTGAGCCACGGATCGGCGACTGGTCCACCGACACCACGCCCTCCGGTGCCGGAATGGAGCCGTGGATCAGCGAACTCTTCCCGGAGCCCGCGACGCCGGTGACGACGCACAGCACCCCGAGCGGGACGTCCACGTCCACGTCGCGCAGGTTGTTCGCGTTCGCGCCCCGGATCGCGAGCACGCCGGCCGGCTCGCGCACCGACTCCTTGAGCGCGGCCCGGTCGTCCAGGTGCCGGCCGGTGACCGTGTCGCTCGCCCGCAGCCCCTCCAGCGTGCCCTCGAAGCAGACCGTGCCGCCCGCCGTGCCGGCACCGGGACCGAGGTCCACGACGTGATCGGCGATGGCGATCGCCTCCGGCTTGTGCTCCACCACGAGCACCGTGTTGCCCTTGTCGCGCAGCCGCAGCAGCAGGCGGTTCATCCGCCGGATGTCGTGCGGGTGCAGACCGACGGTCGGCTCGTCGAAGACGTACGTCACGTCCGTGAGCGACGAGCCCAGGTGCCGGATCATCTTCACGCGCTGCGCCTCGCCGCCCGACAGGGTGCCCGCGGGCCGGTCCAGCGAGAGATAGCCGAGGCCGATCTCCACGAACGAGTCGAGGGTGTGCCGCAGCGCGGCCAGCAGCGGCGCCACCGACGGCTCGTCCAGGTCCCGCACCCAGCCGGCCAGGTCGCGGATCTCCATGGCGCACGCGTCGGCGATCGAGACCGTGCCGATCTTCGAGGAACGGGCGCCCTCGCTCAGCCGCGTGCCCTCGCACCCGGGGCAGGTGGCGAAGGTGACCGCCCGCTCCACGAACGCCCTCACGTGCGGCTGCATCGCCTCCTTGTCCTTCGACAGGAACGACTTCTGGATCTTCGGGATCAGCCCCTCGTAGGTGAGGTTGATGCCGTTGACCTTGATCTTGGTCGGCTCGCCGTACAGGAAGGCGTGCAGCTCCTTCTTCGTGTACCGGCTGATCGGCTTGTCCGGGTCAACGAAGCCGGACTGCGCGTACATCTGCACCGTCCACTGGCTGTCCGACTTCCAGCCGGGGATCGTGAACGCGCCCTCCGACAGCGACTTGGAGTCGTCGTAGAGCTGTGTCAGGTCGATGTCGGAGACGGTGCCGCGGCCCTCGCAGCGGGTGCACATGCCGCCCGTCCGCTCGAACGTCGCCTTCTCCGCCTTCGTCCGCTCGCCGCGCTGCACGGTGATCGCGCCGGTCGCCCTCACCGAGGCCGTGTTGAAGGAGTACGCGCCGGGCGGCCCGATGTGCGGCTCGCCCAGCCGGCTGAACAGGATCCGCAGCATGGCGTTCGCGTCGGTGACCGTGCCCACCGTGGAGCGCGGATCGCCGCCCATCCGCTGCTGGTCCACGCTGATCGCGGTCGTCAGTCCGTCGAGGACGTCGACCTCGGGCCGCGCCAGCGTGGGCATGAAGCCCTGGAGGAACGCGCTGTAGGTCTCGTTGATCAGCCGCTGCGACTCCGCCGCGATCGTGTCGAACACCAGGGAGCTCTTGCCCGACCCCGAGACCCCGGTGAACACCGTCAGCCGGCGCTTCGGGATGTCGATGCTCAGGTCCTTGAGGTTGTTCACACGCGCCCCGTGCACGCGGATCATGTCGTGCCGGTCGGCGGCGTGCGGCGCGCCCCCCTGTGTGTCCGGCCTCGTGGACGTGCTCATGTTCCCGCTCTCCCTCTCTCGCGCGGGGCTCCTGCGCGGCCCCGTCGGCATCCCCCCGCCCCGCCCGGCCGGAGCGGCCGGACGGGGCGTCTGCCGCAACGCTAGAGGGGCCGGGGGACCGGCGCTTCTCGAATACTGACCGATCCCCGGCACGGCCCGCCCGGCCGGTCCCGCCGGGCCCCGCCCCGGGCCGTACTGGCCGGTCACTGCTCCGCCGGTCCCCGCACCGGACCGTACTGGCGTGTCAGCGCTCCGCCGGGCCCCGCCTCGGCCTGCCCGGCCGGTCACCGTTCCCGCCGGGCCCCGCACTGGGCCGTACTGGCCGGTCACCGCTTCTCCGGGCCCCGCCCCGGGCCGTACTGGCCGGTCACTGCTCCGCCGGGCCCCGCCTCGGCCTGCCCGGCCGGTCACCGTTCCCGCCGGGCCCCGCACTGGGCCGTACTGGCC
>DASTDN010000533.1:0-3122 GCA_035710365.1 Streptomyces sp.
CGCGGGTCACTGCTCGCGCAGCCCCCACGGGGAGCCGTACTCGGTCAGCAGGTCCAGGAACGGGCGGGCCGGGAAGGCCTCCGGGCCCAGCACCCCGGCACCCGACCAGGCACCCGAGGCCAGCAGTTCCAGGGCGACGACCGGGTTCACGGCCGTCTGCCACACCACGGCCTGGCAGCCGTACTCCTTCATCGACCACTCGTTGTCGACCACGTGGTACAGGTACACCTCGCGCGGCACGCCGTCCTTCACGCCCCGCACCCAGGTGCCCGCGCAGGTCTTGCCCCGCATCCGCTCGCCCAGCGTCGCCGGGTCCGGCAGGCAGGCCGCCACCACGTCACGCGGGGAGACCGCCACCGGCCCGTCCGGGCCCGGCACCGTCACCGGCTCCGTACGGTCAAGACCGAGCAGGTGCAGCGTCCGCAGCGTGTTCACGAACTCCTCGCCCAGGCCGTACTTGAAGGTGACCCGCTTCGCGCCCACCCAGCGCGGCACCAGCAGCACCTCCTCGTGCTCCACGTTCACGCACTCCACCGGCCCGATGCCCTCGGGGAAGTCGAACACCTCCGGCTCGCTGAACGGCTCCGTCGTGAACCAGCCCCGGTCCGCCTCGTACACCACCGGCGGGTTCAGGCACTCCTCGATCGTGGTCCAGATGCTGAAGGAGGGGGCGAAGTCGTAGCCGTCGACGGTGAGGTTCGCGCCGTCCCGGATGCCGATCTCCTCGACCTCGTCGAACAGCTCGTCGGCCGCGTACCGGGCGAACACGTCGGACAGGCCCGGCTCCACGCCCATGCCCACCAGCGCCAGCGCCCCGGCCGCCGCCCAGTCGTCCGCCGCCGCGAACTGCTCGTCGCCCAGCCTCACCCCGCACTCCTCGTACGGGCGCTCCGGGTGCGGCCGCGACAGCGACATCGCCATGTCGACGTAGGTGGCGCCCGCCGCCCGCGCCGCCCTGAACAGCGGCATCACGAAGCGCGGGTCGGTGGCGTTGAACAGCACGTCGCAGGAGTGCCGGCGCAGCAGCTCCGTGACGGCCGCCTCGTCACCGGCGTCGACCCGGTCGGCGCGGAACCGGGACCCGGCGTCGCCGAGCGCCGCCACGGCGGACTCGGCGCGCGCCGGGTCGTGGTCGGCCACCACCATCAGCTCGAAGAACGAACGGCGGGCCGCGATCCGGGTGGCGGCGGTGCCCACACCACCGGCCCCCACGAGCAGTACACGCATGACAGGTCTCCCTCTGGTCGGGGAACGAAGAGTGACGACGGACGAGGTGGGGCCCCGGACGGCGATGTTCCGCCGGGCCGTCGTTTAAGGTCAATGGCGTTGGCATAAGACGCGCGGGGAGGTGGTGGTCATGGCGAAACGGGTCGTCCCCGAGGAACAGCGGCGGCGGCGCCGTCCCACCCGGAGCGGCACGGTGCTGTCCGAGGCGCTCATCGTGGAGACGGCGCTGAGGATGCTGCGCGAACACGGCAGCGGCGGCCTGACCGCCCGCCGCCTCGGCCTGGCCCTCGACTGCGACCCCAGCACGCTCTACCGGTACTTCCGCGGCATGGACGACCTGACCCGCGCCATCGGCGACGCCCTCATCGGACAGGCCCTGCGCGGCTGGGCCCGCACCGGGGACTGGCTGGCCGACCTGCGGTCCGCCGGCCTGCGCATCCACGCCGCCTACGTCGCCCACCCGCAGGCCGCGCTCCTCACGGCGAGCCGCGTCACGGGCCGCGCCAACGAACTGGCGGCCGACGAGGCGATCCTCGACGTGCTGCGCACGGCCGGGTTCCCACCCGAGGAGACCGTGCGCGTCTACCACGCCTTCGTCGACCAGACCCTGGCCTTCGCCGCCCTCGACGCCGCCTCCCTCGCCCTCCCGCCGGACACGCTGCGCGCCGACGAGGACATGTGGCGGTCCACGTACGCCCGCATGCCCGCCACCACCCACCCCCGGATCGCCGAGGCCGCGCCCCTGCTCGCCACCCGCATGGTCACCAGTGCCTATCCGACGGCCCTGGAGATGCTGCTGGACAGCGCGGCGGCCCGCCTGGCGGCGACGCGGGGCTAGCTGTACAGCCGGCGCGGCGCGCTGACCGCCGGCCCGCTGCTCGCCGGAGCCCTGATCCCCGTCGTCGGACTGGCCGAGCTGTATCGCGCTCGGTCTGCTGTTCGCGGCGATCCCGCTCGGGGCGGTGGCCGGGGGACTGTTCTCCGGCACGTTCTCGCGGGCCCGCCGGCACGGGTGGATGGTGACCGGGGCGGTCGTCGCCCGGGGCGCGGCGGTGGCGTGCTTCGGGCTGAGCGGCAGTCTGTGGCTCGCGGCGGCCTTCCTCGCCGTCGCCGGGACCGCCGACATGGTGTCGATGGTGTTCCGCGGCGCGATCCTGCTGTCCGCCGCCACCGACGGGATGCGCGGCAGGATGCGGGGCGTGTTCACGGTCGTCGTCGCGGGCGGCCCCCGCCTCGCCGACCTGCTGCACGGCACCGTCGGCCCGGCCTTCGGCCCTCGCACGGCCGTCGTGGCGGGCGCGGGGTGCTGGTGGTGGTCGCGATGACGGCCCTGGCCACAGCGAGACCCGCTCTGCGGGCCCACCGGGTCCGAGGGGCCGCCCCGCTCGCCGGGAGAACCCCGCCGGGGGCAGGCTCAGAGCACCCCGCGCCGGTGCATCGTGTACTGCTCCATGAGCTTGCTGCGGGTCATCTCCAGGCGGTGCGCGAGGATCTCCGCCACGCCGCGCACCAGCGTCAGCCCGAGCAGCGGGTCCTCCACGCAGGCCGCGAGCACCGCCGCCGCGTCGAACTCGTAGGCGCGCACCGGGCTGAACGCCTCCGCGCCGAAGTCCCACTCGCAGGGCGGGAACAGCCAGGACCAGCCCAGCAGGTCGCCCGCGCCGAGACTGGCCACCGTGACCCGCTGCACGGAGTTCACCTGCTGGTCCAGGCTGACGGCGCCCGAGCGGATCACCCAGAACCGGTCGGCCCGGCCGCCCGCCTCGAAGATCCGGGCGTCCTCCGGGAAGGAGACCTCCCGGGCGAGCGCCATCAGATGCTGCCGCTGCGTCGCGGGCAGCGCGGTGAGCAGTTTGATCGCTTTGGTCATGAGCGGGGCTCCTCACCGGCGGTTC
>DASTDN010000534.1:0-16718 GCA_035710365.1 Streptomyces sp.
GTGGGGTCCGGGCGGTGCGGGTGCGCCGGGTGGGAGCGGTGCGGGGTCAGTCCGGTGCGAGCGCGGCGCCGGGCCGGGCCGGTGGCCGGGCGGCCCGGTGCCGACGCGCGTAGGTCTGGAGCAGCTCGTGGATGCGGTAGGGCCTGGGCGGGCCCTCCTCGATGAGGCCGGCGTCCGCGAGCCGTTCGAGCACCTCGTCGGGCGGGGGTCCGGGAGGGCCGTCCGCGGTCCGGTCGGGTGCGGCGAGCCGCAGGAAGGCCTCGCGCAGTTCGGGCCCCGGCCGGCGCAGCGCGGCGTCGAACACGCGGGGTACGGACATGCACGGCTCGTCGGCCAGGGCGAGCCGGTCGGGCAGGTCGTCGGCCAGCCAGTCGACGCCCTCGCCCATGCCCAGGTCGGGCCGGGTCAGCAGCCGGGCCGTGGCGATCCGCAGGGCCAGCGGGTAGTGGCCGCAGATCTTGGCGAGGCGGCAGGCGGCCTCCGGGTCCTCGGCCACCCGTTCGGCGCCGAGGGCGGCGACGAGGAACCGGAGCGACTCCTCGTCGTCGAAGGTGTCGAGGCGGTGCACGGTCCCGCCGTGCGTGGCCACCAGACCGGCGAGGCCCCGTCTGCTGGTGACCACGGCGACGCCCTCGGCGGGCGGGGGGAGCAGCGGCCGTACCTGTTCGGCGCTCACGGCGTCGTCCAGGATGAGCAGGCGGCGGCCCGGCCCCGGCGGGGGCGGCACCGCGAGGGGCTGCGCACCGGCGCCGAGCGGCTCGCCCCGCGCCCCGGTCAGGGCCACGACCTGCGTCCCGCCCGGGAAGGCGTCCCCCGCGAGGTGGGCCGCCTGGAGGGCGAGCGCGGTCTTGCCGATCCCGGGCGCGCCGGAGATCACGGCCAGACCGCTCCCCGCGCCCTCGGCGGTCAGCGCCCGGCACAGGGCGGCGAGTTGTGGCGCCCGGCCGGTGAAGGCGGGCACGGGCGGAGCGGCCGACGTGGTGGCCGGGGCCGGTGGTGGGGTGGGTGACGTGACGGCCCCGGGTCCCCCGTCCGCCGGGGAGGGCGCTGCCTCTGCCGTCTCCGCCACGGCCACGACCGAGGAGGAGCCGGCGGGCGCGGGAGCCGTGGACGCGGCCGGAGCGGGAGCCGCGGGGGGCCCGGGTGGCGGCGCTGCCGCGGGGAGCGCCTTCGGCACCCGGCCGGCCCGCGCCTCGACGGCCCCGATGGCGCGCACCGGTGAGGTGTGGAGCGCCTCCCCCCGGAGGATGGCCATTTCGAGCCGCTGCAGGGGCGCGCCGGGATCGATGCCGAAGTCCTCCTTCAGCCGCTCCTTCACGGCCCTGATCTGCACGAGTGCCTCGGTCTGGCGGCCCGTCCGATACAGCGCCTCGATCAATTGTTCGGAGAATCGTTCCCTCTCCGGGTGGTGCCGGGCGGCGTCCCACACCTCGGCCAGCACCTCGTGGCACCGGCCGCGTGCGAGGTCGATGTCGCAGAGTCGCTCCAGCACCCGCAGGCGCTGCTCGGTGAGCCGGGGCGCCTCGTCCCGGTGGAGCCGCTGCGAGGAGACGTTCGCCAGCACCGGCCCGTGCCACAGCGCGAGCGCTTCCCGCAGGACGTCCGCCTCGGTGTCGATGTCGGCTGCGGCCCCGGCCGACCGGACCAGCTCACGGAAGTGCAGGAGGTCCAGGGTCTCGGTGTCCATCCGCATGCGGTATCCGCCCGGGACGGCCTCGATGGTGTCGTTGGCTATCCCGTACTTGGCGAAGATCCGGCGCAGGCGCAGGACGCAGCTCTGCAGGGCCGCCCTGGCGGTGGCCGGCGGCTCGGTGTCCCAGACGGCACGCAGCAGGTAGTCGGCCGAAACCGTCGTGCCGCTGTGAATGAGCAGCGCGGCGAGCAGGCTGGTCGGCCTGGACGGTTGCAGCACGGCGACCTGCTCGCCGTCACTGATACTGAGTAGTCCCAACAATTGGAACCGCATCCCCCATGTGCTCCATTGCGAGTACCGTCGGCCGGCGCGCGGGCTGGTCAGGCTCGCTCGCTGGGACCGACGAAGACGGATGGGCAAAAACGCCGGGCACGGACGCCGGGGTTCTGATGCTTTTCGGTAACCGTCCGCAGCCCAATTCAGGGACGTCTCAGCCCCGTGAACCACGGGTCACCATAGTGTCGTTCGGGGAGTTAGTCGATCCCCGATTCAGCATCTTCCAAGCGGACGCGACTGGGGTTCTTGCGCGCGATCAGCCATTCTCGACCGTTATGCTCGGCGCTCTGCACGCCGCGCCATTCACGCAGGGCAGCCGTGATGCCGGGGCGTTCCCCTCGCCGTCACGGGTAAATCCGGCACGGATCGCGAGGCCCCGGAATACACCCCCGGTCGATTCTCTTCCCCCACGAAAGAATCGGTAGTGGCCACGTATTCCTCGCGGCTGCGGATTTCGTCGCGGGGGCGTGTGCCCGAACCTCCGGAAGGCTGATTCCCCCGGTGCCCGCGGCCGGGCCGGAAACCTTCTCCGGTCGGGCGGCGCGGCAGGCCCACAGGTGAACGGGCGTTCATTCTCCCCCCGGACCGCCCGCCACGTCACGACACCTGCCGGGCTGCGGATTGCGCACTTCCGGGCGGGCCGCCCGCCGTCCGCACCCTCACACGCACACCGTTACCGCCGGTCACCTCGCACGGAACCCCACCGAACCGCCCGCCCGGCGAACCGGCACCGACGGCGGACGCGGCCGGCACCGACGACGATGGCTGGGTCGGCGCCGACGGCCGTGGCCGGTCCGGCGCCGACGGCGGTCACGGACGAGCGGTTCACCTGCGGACCCCGGGGCCCGGCCTCCGTCCCCACCCGTCGGCCACGACCGGCCGACCCGCGCACCCGCTCGCGGCGCAGACCGGCGCGGCACCCCTGCGCCGGGGCACGTTCCCACGGAGTGCGAGGAGAGGGCGGGGCGGCCGGATCCGAACCGGCGCCCTCCGAGCCGCCGTCGCGGCGCACCACCCCTGTGTCACGACCCCGCCCTGCCGGTGACCCCAAGCCGAGGGCGGTCGCCGCCAAGGGCTGTCCGTCCGTCGCACGATGACCCGGATACGACCCACATGTGAGCCAGATCACACGGTCGCGCGTCGTACGGGCACGGGGTCCCGGACGTATATGAGGTGCAATGTCGCCTACTGCACGAGGAGTTGTTCCATATGCGCACACGTCTCGCCTTCGGGGTCATCAGCTCGGTTCTTCTCGCGGGAACCCTGGGGCTCGGGGCCACGCAGGCCGGGGCCGCCGTTTCGGAGTCCGGCCGGGCCGCCGCCCCCGTGCAGGCGGCGGACGCGCCCGAGGGGTGGGTGCACCGCGGCAAGTACTGGACGCACGGCGGCTGCGTCGAAGCCGGTCACGACGGTGTGCAGCGCCGGCACTGGGACGAGTTCCAGTGCGCGAACGGCCCCGTCTACTGGAACCTGTGGACGAACCGCTGACCAGGGCGGTCGTCCCGTGACACGGGGGACGGTCACGAACGGGGGGTGACCGTGGGCGGGTCCGGAGCCGGTCTCCGGGCCCGCCCGTTCGTGTGCCCGCGCCGGCGGGCCGTCAGGCCGGGGCCGGGCGGCCCGGGCAGGGCGGGGCGTAGCCGAGGCCCGGGAAGTGGTCGGCCCACTCGGCGCGGCTGAGCGGGGCACCCACGTGGTCGCAGGCGTGGGCGAGGGCGTGCCCCAGGTCGGTGTACCAGACCTGGACGTTCCAGTGGGCCGTCGCCGTGACGACGGCGCCGTCCGCCGGGAGGTGGCGGACCTCCTTCAGCGACCCGGCGGGATTGGTGAGGGCGGCCAGCGGGTCCGGGTGTGCGCGGTCGGTCACGTCCCACACGTTCAGCGCGCCGTCCACGCCGACGGTCACCGCCGTGCGTCCGTCCGGGGCGAACGACACGCTCGCGACGACGTCGGTGTGGCCGGGGAGTTCGGCGAGGCGGCGGAACCGGGGCAGGTCGCCGACGTCCCACAGCCGGGCCGTGCGGTCGTCGCTGCCGGAGAGCAGGGTGCGGCCGTCGGGGCTGTAGGCGAGGGCGTCGACGTAGAGCCGGTGACCCCGCAGGACCACGGGGGGCGTGGTGCGCGGGGCGGTCACGTCCCAGATGCGGATGGTGCGGTCGTCGGAGCCGGAGGCGAGCGTGCGGCCGTCGGGGGCGAAGGCGAGGGCCTTCACGTTCCGCGTGTGGCCGGTCAGGACGCCGAGCGGGCGGGGGCGTTCCGTGTCGCTCGTGTCCCACAGGCGGACCGTGTCGTCGTAGCTGCTGGTGGCGGCCATGCTGCCGGTCCCGTTGACGGCGACCGTGTAGACGGCCTCGGTGTGTCCGGTGGGGCGCTTCGCCAGGCGCCTCGGGTGGCGCGGGTCGGTCACGTCCCACAGGTGCAGCGTGCCGACGGTGTCGACGCCGATCAGGGTGTGCCTGCGCGGGTGGAAGGCGAGGGCGCTGAAACCGCCGCCCCGGTGGGCGACGGCGCCGCGCCTGCGGGGGTGCCGGGGCTCGGTCATGTCCCACAGGACGACGCTCCGGCCGTCGTCCACGGCCAGGGTGCGGCCGTCGCGGGTGACGGCCGGTGTGTGCCCGGTCGGCATCCGGCCGGGCGGCGCGACGGACAGGGTGCTGAGCAGGGCGTCCCGGGTGCGCGGGCCGGGCGCCTCGCGGTACGCGGCCAGCGCGACCTGGACGGCGAGTGACGTGTCGTGGGCGCTGAGCCGCCGGGACACCTCGGCGGCCCGCAGGGCGACCTGCTCGGTGCGCTGCCGCGCCACGGTGCGCTGGGCGTCCACCGCGAACCCGGCGGCGGCCACGACGCACACCAGCAGCACCACCAGTGCCGCGACCAGCCTCCGCAGGCGGCGGACCTGACGGCGGCCCCGGAGCCGCCGCTCGGCCTCGGCCGCCTCGCCGGCGTCGAGGAAGGCGCGTTCCCGCGCGGTCAGCGCCTGGCGCGGCAGGTCCCTGACGCCGGCCAGGCGTACGCCCCGGTACAGGCTGTCGGGGTCGCGGCCGAGGGCCTCCCACGCGGCGGTGGCCTCGGTGAGGGTGCGCTGCCTGCGCATCTGGTCGCGGTCCTCGCCCAGCCAGCCGCCGAGGCGGGGCCAGCAGCGGATGAGCGCCTCGTGGGTGATCTCGACATGGTCCCGGTCGAGGGTGAGCAGACGGGCGCGGGTGGCCTGTTCGAGGACGTGCGCGGTGTCGGGGGTGTCGTCGAGTTCACGGCGTGCCACGCGGCGCTTGGTGTCCTCGGTGCCCTCGCCGAGGGCGACGAGCCGCGGGAAGACCCGCCGCGCGACCACCCGCTGAGTGTCGCTCAGGGCGCCGTGGAACGCCTCGGCGGTCTGGGCGAGCGCGCCCTCGAAACCGCCCGCGGCCCGGTATCCGTCGAGCGTCAGGGCGTTGCCGCGGCGGCGGCCCCAGGTCTCCAGCAGGGCGTGCGACAGCAGGGGCAGCGCGCCGGGGCGGCCGTGCGCCTCGGCCGTCAGCGCGGCCAGCAGGGCGCCCTCGACGGTCAGCGCGGCGCGGGCGGCGGGCCGGACGATCGCCGCCCGCAACTCGTCCGGGGTCATCGGCCCGACGGGGACGTGCGCGTCGGCGAGGGCGTCGACCAGGCCGGGCAGGCGCGTGCAGTGCGTGTAGAAGTCGGACCGGACGGCGAGGGCGACCCGGGTGCGGCTGTACGGGTCCCGGGCCGCGTGCAGCAGCGCGGCGACGAACGCCTGCCGCTCCTCCGCGTCCCGGCAGAGGGTGAAGACCTCCTCGAACTGGTCCACCACGACGAGCAGTTGGACGGGTCCGGTGTCCGGGCCGGGCCGGGCGGCGAGGATCTGCCGGACCGTGCGGTGCACGGTGCGCGGCTCCGCGGCGAGTTCGGTGTGCAGGGTGCCCGGGGTGACGGCGGCGCGCGCCGCCAGCCGGATCGCGCACTCCTCCAGCGGGTGCGGACCGGGGGTGAAGACCAGCGGGGGCACGTCGGAGAACCTGGGGAGCACGCCCGCGCGCAGCACCGACGACTTCCCGGAGCCCGAGGCCCCGAACAGCACGAGGAGCCTCTTCCTCTCCAGGTGTTCGACGATGCGTGCGGTGAGTTCCTCCCGGCCGAAGAACACGTCGGCGTCGCGCTCGCGGAACGCGGCCAGGCCCACGTAGGGCGCCTCGGCCCGGTCCTCGCCCTCCTCGTCCGCGCCGGTGCCGCGTCCTGCTCCGGCGGGGCGGGCCGGGGCGCAGGCGGTGGCCGTCCCGCGCCACCTCAGCTCCCATTCCTCCTCGTCGCCCCCGCAGGCACGGACGTAGGCGAGGGTGACGGCCAGGGTCGGCAGGTGACGTCCCGCCGCCGCTCCGGACAGCGTCCCGATCGCGTAGTGCGCCCGCCGCGCGAGCTCCCGGTAGGTGGGGTTCCCGGCCCGCTGCCGCAGTTTCCGCAAGTCGGCGGCGAATTCCCGCAGCGGCCCGTCCTCCGCGTCCAGCGGCCGTTCTCCTCGTGGCATCTCTCGGCACCCTCCCCCGGGGCCGCCCGGATTGTTCACCAGGCGTTCGTTCAGTACCGGTCTCTCGATCCTGAACAACGGCCCGAGGGCTAGAAACGGTGCACCGGTTCACGCGACGGGGGCCACGACGCCCCGGGGGCGGACGGGAACCACGGCCGCCGGGGCGTCGCCGGGGACGCTCGGCGCCGCCCCGCGGACGCGCCGCCGCAGGACCTCTCTCCCCCACTCTTTCGCCGAGGAGCACTCATGCACGACCGCGCATCCCACAGCACCCGCAGGACGGCGCCGGACCCGCGGCGGGACCAGCGGTTCGACGAGGTGTTCGGTGCCCTGCTGCCGCGGCTGTACCGCAGGTCGGTCCAGTTGACGGGCCGGGCGTCCCACACCGCGGAGGACGCGGTCCACGACACGTATCTCAAACTGGCGGCCCGGCCGGGGCCCTTCCTGGACCATCCCGAGCCGTACGCCTACGCCCTCCGGACCCTGCTCAGCGTCATCCGGGACGGGCTGCGGCGCGAGCGCCGCACGGTCCCCGTGGCGGACGCCGGGCACCGCACGGCCGGCGGGACGGACGGACGCGGCGGGGCGTGGGACGGCGGCCTGGAGCGGCACGCGGCCGAGACGGAGGTCCGCCGGCTCCTCGCCACGCTGACACCGCGGCAGGCCGGCGCGGTGACCCTGGTGGACCTGCACGGCCACACCCTCGACCAGGCGGCCCGCATCCTGGGCGTGCACCGCGGCACGGTGGCCCGCACCCGTGAACGGGCCCTGGACCATCTGCGCCGCCGCCTCACCGGGTGAGGACCGGCCCGCCCTCCGGGCCCGGGCGTCGCCGCAGGTACCCGGAGGGCGTCACCGGGTCCGGGCGCCGGCGTCCGGAGGGCGTCAGACCGGTGTGGCCCGCTCGATGAGGGTCTGCAGGTACAGCCCCCGGCGGGCGTCGATGGCGGTGGGGGTGCCGGTGCGTACCGCGGTGGCGAAGTCGCGGCGCAGGACGGGCCAGCACTCCTCGTGGTCGATCCCCGCGGTGTCGTAGACGACGGGCGGGTGCGTGCCGAAGAGTTCGACGCGGGTCTGGGCCCGGGGGACGTCCACCGCGCCGGACAGGGAGGCCTGGCTCACGGCGCCGTTGGCGTGTTCGCAGGTCAGCTCGATCCAGTGGCGCGGGTCGCCGGTGCCGCGGATGTCGACGACCGGGCCGACGGCCGCGTCGAGGAGGTCGAGGAGGTGCGGGCCGAGGTCGAGGAGTGCGCCGTGCTCCAGGCGCCAGCCGGTGGCGAACTCGCCGCCGAGGAACGCGCCGTGCAGGTAACAGGCGCGGGCGCCCCGGACGTCCGCCGTGCGCGCCTCGTCGAGGAAGGCGCGCGTCGTGGGGTGGTAGCGCTTGGTGAGGACGAGCTGGGAGACGACTCCGGCCTCGGCGACGGCGTCCGCGACGCGCCGCGCCGTCGGCACGTCGGGGCCGAGGGGCTTCTCCAGGAGGAGGGCCTTGCCCCGCTCGGCGGCGACCGGGGCCAGTTCGGCCTGGACGGCGGGCGGCACGGCGAAGGCGACGGCCTCGCAGGTGTCGAGCAGTTCCCCGAAGCCGGCCGCCACACGCGCCCCGTACGGCGACGCGGTCTGCCGCGCGGCCTCGGGGCGGCGCGCCCACACGGCGGCCAGCCGGGTCTCCGGTCCGGCCGCGAGCATCCGGGCGTGCATGGCCCGCGCCCAGGGGCCCGCGCCGACGAGTCCGACCTCCACGGGCCGGTGGGTCCAGGGGGCGGGAGCGGGGGTGGGCATCACGGTGTTCCTGTCTGCGCGCGGGGAGTACGGGGGGATGACCTGCGGCGACGCGTCCGGTCAGGGCGCGAGGCGGGCGAGGCGGGCGTCGGCCCCGGCCGGTGAGTAGAGGTGCTCCACGACCATGGCCGCGGCGCCGGTCACCCCGGCGTGGTCGCCGAGGCGCGGGGTGACGACCCGGAGGCTGACCGTGGTGCGGGGCATGGCCCGCTGGTACAGCAGTTCGCGCACCCCCGTCATGAAGGGGACGCCGGCGAGGTCGCCGGCCAGCATCAGCACGCCGGGGTTGAGGAGGGTGACGACGGTGACGAGGACCTCGCCGACGCGCCGCCCGGCCTCCCGGGTGAGGCGTACGGCGTCGGGGTGGCCGTCGGCGAGGAGACGGCGGACGTCGGAGCCGGAGGTGGTGTCGACGCCCAGCTCCGTCAGTTGCCGGGCCAGGGCCCGCCCACTGGCGACGGCGGCCAGGCAGCCCCGCGAGCCGCACGTGCACAGGGCGTCGAGCCGGTCGTGGAGCCGGATGTGCCCGATGTCGCCGGCGCCGCCGTCCACGCCCCGGAAGACCCGGCCGTCCACGACGACGCCCGCGCCGATGCCCGTGGACACCTTCACCAGGACGAAGGCGGAGCAGTCCCGGTGGCCGGCCCGGTGTTCGGCGAGGGCCATGAGGTTGGCGTCGTTGTCGACGAGGACGGGCACGGGCCCCTCGTCCGTGCCGGGGCCCACGTGGTGGGCGTAGGCCCGCTGGAGGCGTTCGCGGACGGGGTACCGGTCCCAGCCCGGCATGCTCGGCGGTTCCACGACCCGGCCGGCCTCCCAGTCGACCGGACCAGGCACCGACAGACCGACGCCGCACACGGCGGCGGGTTCCGCGCCGGCCGCGGCGATCAGTGCGGGGAGGTCCGCCGCCGCCCGGTCCAGTACGTGGTCGGGGCCGTCGGTGATGTCGAGTGGCCCGGCGCGTTCGGCGAGGACGGTGCCGTTCAGGTCCAGGACGGCGGCGCGGGCGTGCCGGGTGCCGAGGTCGAGGGCGACGACGCAGGCGTGGGCGGGGTCGAAGTCGATGCGGCGGGAGGGGCGGCCGCCGGTGGAGGCGCCGGCGGAGTGCCGCAGCCATCCGGCACGGCCCAGCAGGTCGAGGCGCTGGCCGACGGTCGAGCGGGACAGCCCGGTGGCCTGCTGCAGGGCGGCGCGGGTGTTGGCCCGGCCGTCGCGGATCAGCCGCAGCAGGTCACCGGCGCTGGCCTGCGTCATCGGTGGTTCTCCCTCCCTCGTGTCAGCTCTTGTCGGCGCCGCTGGTCAGGCCCTCGGTGAGGAGCCGTTCGGCGGCGAAGAACAGCACGACGACGGGGATCGTCAGGACCACCGACCCGGCCATGAGGACGGTCTTGGGCACCTCGATGCCGTTGGAGAGCTGGGCCAGGCCCAGCGACACCGTCCAGGTGTCCGGGTCGGCGGCCAGGAACAGCAGGGCGAAGAGGAACTCGTTCCACGCGATCATGAAGACGTACAGGCCGGTCGCCATCAGGGAGGGCAGGGCGAGCGGCAGGATCACCCTGCGGACGGTCTGCAGCCGGGAGCAGCCGTCGAGCGCCGCGGCCTCCTCGACGGAAAGGGGGATGGTGACGAGGTAGTTGCGCAGCATGTAGATCGACACGGGCACGGTCTGCGCGACGTAGACGACGGCGAGTCCGACGAGGCTGGAGGACAGGCCCAGCCTGGCGAAGATCACGAACAGGGGCACGGCCAGCAGGGTCGCCGGGAACAGGTACACGGCCAGGAACAGGGCGCTGACCTGGCGGTGGCCGAAGAACTTCAGCCGGCTGATCGCGTAGGCGCCGGGCACCGCCGCGAGCAGGGTCAGCACGACCGTGCCGAGGGAGACGAGCGCGGAGTTGACGAGGAACTTCGTGAAGCCCTGGCCGCCGTCCTCGGTGGAGCGCAGCACGTCCTCGTAGGTGGCGAGGGTGAAGTCCTTGGCGGAGACCCACAGGGAGCCGGGTTCGAGGAGCAGCGCGTCGATGGGCTTCAGCGACAGCAGCACCATGTAGTAGAAGGGCAGCACGGTGATCACGGCGAGGAACGCGATGACGATCCAGCGCAGCACGCCGAAGAGCCGCTCCTCGACCTGGGCCCGGGTCAGGGCCGCCTTGCGGGTCGTCACGATTCCTCCTGGACCTTGTTGGCGAAGAACTTGAAGTAGAGGCCGAGCAGGATCATCAGCGACAGGGCGAGGACGAGGGCCTGGGCGGCGGCGGCTCCCACGTCGTAGCGGGCGGTGAGGAAGTCGTAGACGCGGACGGCCGCGACGTCGGTGCCCGCGCCGCCGCCGGTCAGCAGGTAGACGTCGTCGAACTTGTTGAACGTCATGATGAACCGCAGGACGCACAGCAGCGCCATGACCGGCATGAGCTGCGGCAGCAGGATGTGGCGGAAGCGCTGCGAGGGGGTGGCGCCGTCGACCGTGGCGGCCTCCTCCAGACCGTCCGGGACCGCCTGGAGCCGGGCCAGGATGAACAGGAAGGCGAAGGGGAAGTAGCGCCAGACCTCGAAGACGATCACCGTGAGCAGGGCGAGGGGCACGTCGAAGTGCAGGCCGAGGAGGTCGGCCCGGTAGGTACGGGTGGAGAGGAAGGCGATGGGGTCGTCCCAGCCGAACAGGCGTCGGCCCCAGTCGTTGACGACGCCGTACTGCGGGCTGAGCGCGACCTCCCACACGAAGGCGACGGCCACCACGGGGGCGACGTACGGCAGCAGCATCGCGGCGCGCAGCAGGCCGCGGCCCCGGAAGGGCTTGCGCAGGGCGAGCGCGGCGACCAGTCCGAGGAGGACGGAGCCGGCGGTGGAGCCGGCGGTGTAGAGGAGGGTGGTGCTCAGGCTGGACCAGAAGCCGGCCGAGTCGAAGACCTGGCCGAAGTTGTCCAAGGACCAGTTGCCGAGCAGGCCCATGCCCTGGATGTCGACGAGCTTGGCGTCCTGGAACGCGAGCAGCACGGTCCACGCGATGGGCAGGACGACCACCACGAGGACCACCACGAAGGTGGGCGAGACGAACGCGAGGCCCGCGCGGTTGGCGCGTCGGGCGGCGGTCAGGGGGCGGAGGCCGGGGGTGTCGGGGCGCTTCGCCGGCCTGGGGTCGGTGTCCGGGCGCTGCGGTGCGCCGGCTGGGGCTGTGGGCATGAGGGGACCTTCTGACGAGCAGGCGGGCGGCTACTGCAGGGACTTCTTCAGGGCGGCGACTTCGTCGTCGGCCTCGCGGGCTGCTCCGGCGGGCGAGAGCTGTCCGCCGGTCATGGCGCCGATGGCCTTGGGGACGGGCAGTTCGCCGTTGGTGGCGCCGACGAGGGCTCCTTGGCCCTGGGTGATGCCCCAGCGCCCCATGTTGCTGACGCCGTCGGCGAGCTGGTTGAGCAGCGCGGGAGGGAAGACCTGGTCGAAGGGGGTCCTGGTGTCGACTCCGATGTCGCTGTGGCGCCAGGCCTCCAGGTAGCGGCCGGGCTCTTCGGCGGTGCCCTTGCGGACGGGGATCTTGCCCTCGGGGGCCATGCCGAACCAGGACTCGTAGCCGGAGCCCATGACGTACTCGACGAAGGCGCGGGAGGCGTCGGTCTCGGCGGTCTTGGTGGTGACCCAGGAGGTGATCTCGCCGAACTGGGCGGCCTCGTCGGCGTCCGGGCCCTTCATGGCGGTGACGATGCCGCTGTTGCCGGAGAGGAAGCGCGGGTCGTCCTTGCAGCGGGGGCAGCTCGGCAGGGCGTCCTTGCGCAGGCCGGCGAGTTCGTCGAGGAGGAACGACGACCAGACGATCATGGAGGAACGGCCGGCGAAGTAGGTCGCGCGGGTGGAGTCCACGGTCTGGGTACCGGGGGCGCCGTGGAGGCGGGCGAGCCGGTCGTAGGTGCGGAAGGCGGTCGCGCAGCGCGGGGAGTCGAGGGCGACCTCGTGCCGCGCGTCGACGAGTTCGCAGCCGTTGGCGAGGGCGAGGCTCTCGAAGCTCTGGGAGGTGAAGACGTCGCCGGGGTCGGTGGCGGCGGAGATGCCGTAGTTGCCCTTGGTGTCGAGGGCCTTCGCGGCGGCCAGGGCCCTGCCGTAGGTGTCGGGGGCGGCGAGGTGCTTCGCGTCGAACCGGTCCTTGCGGTAGACGAGCAGTTGGAGCCAGGCGTCGGAGGGCACGCCGAGGCTGGTGGAGCCGTCGGACGTGAGGTCCAGGGCGTTGGCGTTGAACGTGTCGCGGCCGAGCCCGGCGATGATCTCCTCCGGGATGTCGGTGTTGAGCAGTCCGTTGGTGTACATCTGCCACACCTGGCCCATGGGGGCGGCGCCGATGACGTCGGGCAGGGTGCCCGAGGCGGCGGCGGACATGATCAGTTGCGGCATCTGGCCCTCGTCGACGCCGACGAGTTTGACCTTGATCCCGGTCTTCTCCTCGAACCCGTCGACGATCTTCCGCGTCGCGGCGATGCGGTCGGGCAGGTTCTCCTGCGACCACACCGTGATCTCGCGGTCCGGCTTCCCGGGGCCGGTGCTGCCGGCGCAGCCCGTGAGCAGCCCCGATGCCAGGGCTGCCGTGATGCCCACCGCGGTCATGCGCGACCGCCGGCTCTTGGTGTGCATTGCGTGTCCTCGTTCCGGCTTACGTCTGCTGACCACGCATCTCAGCAGTAGTTTTGCGTGTTGACAAGACATAAGTTGGGGTTATTGTCGACGCAACCGCACCGCCGAACCCTTCCGGAGCCATTCGTTGGAACGCGTCGTACAGTTCACCGGCCCACGCCAGGTGGAGCTCGCCCAGCACGCCTCAGCCGATCTGCCGCCGGGCCACCTGAGAGTGCGCACCCGCTACTCGGGCATCTCGGCCGGCACGGAACTGACCGCCTACCGGGGCACGAACCCCTACCTGACGCGGACCTGGGACCCCGGGGCGCGGCTGTTCCGGGAGGGCGCGGCCGGCATCGAGTACCCGGTGGCCGGGTGGGGCTACTCGGAGGTCGGTGAGGTCCTGGAGGTCTCCCCCGAGCTGGCCGGGACGCCGGGGCTGCCCGCCGTCGGCGACGTGGTGTGGGGCATCTGGGGCCACCGCAGCGAGGGCGTCGTTCCCGTGGAGCGCATGCTCGGCCACACGCTGCCCGCCGGTCTGGATCCGCTGGCCGGGGCCTTCGCCCGGGTCGGCGCCATCGCGTACAACGCCGTGCTGGCCGGGGACATCCACCTCGGTGAGGACGTCGCCGTGTTCGGGCAGGGCGTGATCGGCCTGCTCACCACGCGTCTGGCGCAGCTCAGCGGCGCCCGCGTCACCGCCGTCGACGCCCTGGACGGCCGTCTGGACACCGCGAGGGCCTACGGCGCCCACCACGTCCTGAACGCCCGCACCGACGCCGTCGCCGAACGCCTCCGGGAGGCGACCGGCGGGCTCGGCGCCGACCTCGCCATCGAGATCAGCGGCGCCTACCCCGCGCTGCACGAGGCGCTGCGCTCGGTCGCCGCGGGCGGCCGCGTGGTGGCCTCCGGCTTCTACCAGGGCGACGGGGCCGGGCTGCGGCTGGGTGACGAGTTCCACCACAACCGCGTCCAGCTCGTCTGCTCGCAGATCGGTTCGGTACCCCCGCACCTGGCACACCGCTGGACCGTGGAGCGCCTCCAGCAGACCTTCCTGCGGCTGGTCGCCGAGGGACAGGTCGACGTCGCCTCCCTGGTCAGCCATGTGGTCCCGGCCGGCGAGGCCGCCGACGCGTACGTACTGCTCGACGAGCGCCCCGCCGAGGCGCTGCAGGTCGTCCTGGAATTCTGAGAGTCCCGAAAGGCCCTTCCCCCTCATGCTCAAGACCGCCGTCCAGGAACAACTCCTGCCCGGTAACACCCTTCAGGCCAAGTGGGACTTCGCCCAGCGGGCCGGCTACGACGCCATCGAACTGCGCGGGAAGGGCGAGCTGCACTTCGCCTCCCGGCTCGGTGAACTGAAGCAGGCCCGCAAGGACGGCGTCGTCATGCCGACCGTCTGCGTCGACATGCTGCACTTCCTGGGCGCCTTCGACGACGACCTGCGCCGGGACGCCGTGGCGCAGATGAAGTCCCAGCTCACCGTGATCGCCGAGATCGGCGGCGTGGGCGCGCAGACCCCGGCCTCGTACGGCATGTTCTCGCGCCGTCTGCCGCCGTTCGAGCCGCCCCGCAGCGAGGCGGAGGACCGCGATGTCCTGCTCGCCGGCCTGTCCGAGCTGGGTGAGCACGCCCGCCGGGAGGGCGTCACGCTGTTCCTGGAGCCGCTCAACCGGTACGAGGACCACATGGTGAACCGGCTGGAGCAGGCGGCCGGCCTGATCCGTGCCGTCGGCCTGGACTCGGTGCGCATCGGCATCGACAGCTACCACATGAACATCGAGGAGACCGACCCCGCCGCCGCGGTCCTCGCGCACGCCGACCTGATCGGCCACGCGCAGGTGTCCGATTCCAACCGCTTCCAGCCCGGCGCCGGACACCTCGACTGGCCCGCCTGGCTCGGCGCCCTGCACACCATCGGCTACGACGGTCATCTGGCGCTGGAGTGCCGGCTGACCGGCGACCCCGCGGAGGCCGTCCGCTCCGTCCCCGGCTTCCTCAAGAGGTCCGGCGCGTGAAGTCACTCGTCGACCCGGTCCGGCCCGCGCCCACCGCCGCCGCGGACCTGACACTGCGGCGCGGTGCGGCGCGGGTCCTCCTCGACAACTGGACCGGCACCTCCACCGTGCCCTCCCGCACCCTGTACCCGCACCAGTGGAGCTGGGACTCCGCGTTCGTCGCCGTCGGGCTGCGCCACCTGTCGGTGCGGCGCGCGCAGCGGGAACTGGAGTCGCTGCTGGCCGGGCAGTGGGAGGACGGCCGCATCCCGCACATCGTGTTCAACGCGGACGTGCCGCACGGCGCGTACTTCCCGAGCCCGGACTTCTGGCAGTCGTCCACGGCCGGGCAGGAGACCGGGGCCCCCTCGGCGCCGCAGACGTCCGGCATCGTGCAGCCGCCGGTGCACGCCCTGGCGGCCTGGCTGGTGCACCGGGCCGACCCGGCGGAGTCGCGGCGCCGCGGCTTCCTCGCCCGCGTCCATCCCCGGCTCACGGCCTGGCACGACTATCTCCTCAACCGCCGTGACCTGGGCGGCGGAGGCCTCGCGGCGGTCGTCCACCCGTGGGAGCCGGGCATGGACAACAGCCCCTGCTGGGACCGGGCGCTGCGGCGCGTGGAGCCCGCGCCGCCCACGGAGTTCCGGCGCGCCGACCTCGACCACGGCCGCCCCGCCGACCGGCCCACCGACCTGGACTACGGCCGGTACGTCCGGCTGGCCGCCGACTACCGCGAGGCGGGCTACGACGACCGCGTGGCGCGGCACGGCTTCGCGGTGGAGGACCCCTGCTTCAACGCGCTCCTGATCGTCAGCGAGCTGGCGCTGGCCGCGACCGCCCGGGAACTCGGGCTGCCCGACGCCCCGTACACCACGCGCGCCGCGGCGCTCACCCGGCGGCTGGTGACCCGGCTGTGGGACGAGTCCGCAGGGCTGTTCCGGGTGCGTGACCTGCACACGGACACGCTCGTCGGGGAGCGGGGCGTGGCCGGCCTGGTCCCGCTGGTCGTGCCGGGCCTGCCGTCCGCCGTCGTCCGCGCCCTGCACGCCACGCTGAGCGGGCCGGGCTTCCGGGCGCCCGCCACACGGCTGGTGCCCAGCTACGACCTGACGGGCCCGTCCTTCGACGCCCAGCGGTACTGGCGCGGCCCGGCCTGGTTCAACACGGCGTGGCTGGTCCACCGGGGCCTGCGCACGCACGGCCTGCGGGAGGACGCCGAGTTCCTGCGGCAGGGCTTCCTCGCGCAGGCGGGCAGCTCGCGGTTCGCCGAGTACGTCGATCCGACGACCGGGGAGGGCCGGGGCACCCTCCAGTTCTCCTGGACGGCCGCGCTCGCCCTGGACCTGCTGTGCGCCGACCCCGAGGAGCCCCTCGCATGACCGCGGCCGACACCCACGTGCAGGTGGTGCGGGACGCCACGTTCGCCCGCCTCTCCCCCGACGGCGGCATCACGGGGGCCGGGGGCACCACGCCCGACGGCCTGTTCGTCCGGGACGCCCGTCACCTGAGCCTGTGGCAGCTCAGCGTCGACGGCGGTGTCCCGGTCCCCCTGGTGCCCGCGACCGCCGGGACCGACGACACGGCCCGCAGTGTGCTGACGCCGCCGGGCACCCGGGACGACCCGCCCGCGTACACGGTCTTCAGGGAGCAGAGCGTCGCCGCGGGCACCCTGACCGAGCGGCTGCGCCTGGTCAGCAACCGTCCCGAGCCGGTGACCGCCCGTCTCGACCTGGTCGTCGACGCCGACTTCGCCGACCTGTTCGAGCTGCGGTCCGACGGCCGCCGATACGCCAAGCCCGACCGGCGGTACGAGACCCGGGCCACCGACGGCGGTGTCGGCTTCGACTACCGGCGC
>DASTDN010000535.1:0-3385 GCA_035710365.1 Streptomyces sp.
AAAGGGACCCCGAGGGGCTGCGACACCGGCTGAGGGCCGGTGACCGCGACGCCTTCGGGGACCTGTACGAAGCACATGTCACGGCCGTCCACCGCCACGCCCTGCGGCTGACCGGCGACTGGTCGACGGCCGAGGAGGTCGTCTCCGAGACCTTCTTCGCGGCCTGGCGCCGACGCGGCGATCTGGAGGAGGAGGGCGGCTCGGTCAAGCCGTGGCTGCTGGGCATCGCCACGCACAAGGCCCACAACGCCAACCGGGGCCGGAGACGACGCCTCGCGTTCCTCGCCCGCCGCCCGGCGTCCGCGCCCGTCGACGACATCGCCGACGCGGTGGCCGCCCGCGTGGACGGCGCCCGTTCGCTCGCGGCCGTGCACACGGCGCTCGCCCGGCTGCCGCGCCGGGACCGCGAGGTCCTGGCGCTGTGCGTGGGCGAGGATTTGGACCACCGTCAGGTCGCCGAGGCCCTCGGCGTACCCGTCGGCACGGTGCGCTCCCGGCTGTCCCGCGCCCGGTCCCGCCTGCGCGCCCTCAGCGAACCGAGCCCGGCCGGACGGACCACTCCCCCGGGGCCCGCCCCCGCGCCGAACCCCGTACACGCGAAAGCGAAGCCCGGCAACACCCCCGCCACCGCCCTCCCGGTGACCCTGCGACTCGCCGAGGAGCCCCGATGACCGCCCCCGCCCGCCCCCCGTACCCCACCGAGCCCGGCCTCGGCGACTGGACCCTGCCGGACGACCGGCGCGCGGCCCTCAAGCGGGACCTGCTGCGCCGCATCGACGAGGACGCGGCCCCCGCGCCGGCGGGGACGAGGCTCCGCGCCCCGGTCGCCCGCCTGCGGGCGGGGGCCCGCGCCGTGCGCGGGCCGCTGGTCGTCCTGCCCGCGGCGGCGCTGGCCCTGACGACGACGGCCGTCCTCCTGACCGCCGCGCCGGACGACACGCCCCCGCGGACCACCGCCGCCCCGCGCGCGGACGCGGAGGCGGTGGTGTGGCTCGACCGGGCGGCGACGGTCGCGTCCCGCCGCGACGTACCGCCCGTCCGCGCAGACCAGTTGGTGTACGTCCGCAGCCTGGTACGCGACAACACGGCCGCGTTCGGCGCCCCGGCCCGGCTCGGTCCGGCGCACCGCCGGGAGATCTGGACGGTCCAGGACCCGGGCCCGGTGTCCAGGACGGGCACGCTGCGGGAGACCGGCCCCGGCGCGGTCATGCCGGGACAGTACGTCCCCGTCGAACAGGCCACGACGACCGCCCCCGGCGACACGACCGCAGACGCGAGCGGAAACGCGAACGGACCGGACAGCACGGGCGCGGCAGACGAAAGAAGAGGAACGAAGCAAACGAGGGCCGACGGGATCGCACCCGGCGTCCACCGCCCCACCTACGCCTGGCTCGCCGCCCTCCCCACCGACCCGGCGGCGCTGCGCGCCCTGCTGCGCGAGGGGGTGACCCCGGTGGACGGTCAGAGCACCGACCACGCCGTCTTCGACGTGATCGGGGAACTCCTGCACGAGACGGTCGTCCCACCGCCCGTCGCCGCCGCCCTGTACCGCGTGGCCGCAGGCCTGCCGGGCGTCACCGTCGGCGGCGACGCCGTGGACGCGGCCGGCCGCCCCGGCATCGGCATCACGTACGACGACGGCCGCTCCGCCACCCGCACCGAGTGGATCTTCGACCGGCGCACCCTGGCCTGCCTCGGCGACCGGACGTACTTCACCGGCCGGGGCGACCGCCCCGACGTCCTCTTCCACACCAGCGCGGTGCTCCGGCGCACGGCGGTGGACCGCCTCGGCGAAACGGATTAGCGACTGGGGCTAGCTTTTTCCGGTCAGGTCCCCGGCCTCCGCCGCCCGGCCGGGCGGCGGAAACCGCTTCTCGTTCCGGTCGATCTTCGCGTCGAGGGCGGCCGCGAGGTCGATGCCGAGGGCGGCGCACAGTTGGAGGAGGTACGCGAGGACGTCGGCGACCTCGTCCTCGACGCGGTGCGCGGACTCCGGGTCGGCCATGACGCGTTCCGACTGCTCGGGCGTCAGCCACTGGAAGATCTCCAGCAGTTCGGAGGCCTCCACGCTGAGCGCGGCCGCGAGGTTCTTGGGGGTGTGGTACGGCCCCCAGTTCCGGTCCGCCGCGAACCGGACGAGCCGTTCCTGGAGCTGGTTCAGTCGTTGATCGTTCACGGCGTCAGGTGTACCACCGCCGGAGTGCCGCCCGCCCCGGGCATCCGGCACTCCGGCGGGGCCGGGCGGCCGGCCGGCGGCGGGCCCGGTCAGGCGCCGGGCACCGCCGCGCCCTGCATCAGCCCGGTCACCTCGGTCCCGGCGGGCGTCAGCAGGAACACGTTCCGGTCGACACGGTGCATGCCGCTGGCGAGGCCGAAGACGACGCCCGTACTGAAGTCGAGGACCCGCTTGGCGACGTCCGGCTCCGCGCCGGTCAGGTCGAGCAGCACGGGGATGCCCGACATCAGGGTCTCGGCGACCTCGCGGGCGTCCGCGAAGACATTGACCCGCAGGACCACGAACCGGCGGCGCGGCTCCGTCTCCGCGCGCATCGCACGATGGTCCACCGCGGACGGCCAGGCGTCCCGGCCGCGCAACGGAACGACCTGGGCGAGTCCTTCCCACTGTTCATCGGTGACGTCGTGACGGCTCACCGCTTCCCCCCGATCCGACTCGCCTGAATCTCCTGCACCGGTCAATTCTTACGCGAGCTCACTCGATCGGCCGAACTGCGACACGGGCGGCGACGCCCGCATCCGCCGTGTTCGACGCCCCCGGCCGAATCGAGCCGGAAAATGGCCGAGAACAGCGGTGCGCCGCCCGCCCGGCGTTCCGGGTGGACGGCGCACACACGCGCGGGCGGCGGACCGCCGCGGCTCCTACTCGAAGAACTTCAGGCTCCACCCGGTGTTGTTGTTGTCGCCCGGCACATTGGCCCGGCTGTACGTGGTGTTGCCCCACCAGCAGAAGGAGCCGGTGTACCAGTAGCGGTTCTCCCAGGAGTACGGGGTGCCCTTGGGGACGGCGTGGAACATCAGCGGGAACCTCGGCCCGGCGGGCGGGCTCGTGTTGATGTCGCCGTCCAGCAGGACGAAGGTGTGGTGGCCGGGGCCGTTGACGTACAGCGTGGGGTCCCAGCCGGACATCATGGTCGAGCGGTTCGAGCCGAACAGGCAGCCGTTGGACTTGTACCAGTCCCACACGTACATCGGGTCGCCGCCCGCGCGCAGCCGCAGGTCGGCGAGGCAGTACTGGTCGCTCC
This sequence comes from Streptomyces sp., assembly GCA_035710365.1. GTDB lineage: Bacteria > Actinomycetota > Actinomycetes > Streptomycetales > Streptomycetaceae > Streptomyces. Next base: position 3,261 of record DASTDN010000535.1, read on the forward strand.
AACTGCCGTTGGCCGAGTACACGATGTGCAGTTGGCCGTTCGGGTCCTTGATCGCCTCGGGGGCCTCGTTGATGAACGGGTTGCCGACGACGCGCTCCCAGCTCTCGCGCGGCTGGGAGATGATG
>DASTDN010000536.1:0-5819 GCA_035710365.1 Streptomyces sp.
AAGGGCTCGCTGTCCTTCGAGACACCGATGCTGTGGGCGTCGGGCTTCCTGGTGTCGTTCCTGCTCGGCGGGCTGACCGGGGTGATCCTGGCGTCGCCGCCGCTGGACTTCCACGTCACCGACACGTACTTCGTGGTCGCCCACTTCCACTACGTCGTCTTCGGCACCGTCGTCTTCGCGACCTTCGCCGGGTTCTTCTTCTGGTGGCCCAAGTTCACCGGGAGGATGCTGGACGAGCGGCTCGGCAAGATCCAGTTCTGGACGCTGTTCACCGGCTTCCACACCACGTTCCTGGTGCAGCACTGGCTGGGCGCCGAGGGCATGCCGCGCCGCTACGCCGACTATCTCGCCGCGGACGGCTTCACCACGCTGAACATGGTCTCCACGATCGGTTCGTTCCTGCTCGGCCTGTCGACACTGCCGTTCCTCTACAACGTCTGGAAGACCGCGAAGTACGGCCGGAAGGTCACGGTGGACGACCCGTGGGGCTACGGGCGTTCCCTGGAGTGGGCGACGTCCTGCCCGCCGCCCCGGCACAACTTCACCACCCTGCCGCGCATCCGCTCGGAGTCCCCGGCGTTCGACCTGCACCACCCGCGGTACGCGTTCGAGGCCCCGCAGCCCGAACCGCGGCGTCACCAGGCCGAGGAGCAGCGGAACTGACCCCCGTCAGGACCCGGGGCGCAGCACCTCCCACGAAAGCGGCGGGCCGAACGCCGCCGAGGGGCGCACGGTGTCCTGGGCGCGGGCCGAGCCCCGCGGGATGACCAGCAGCGTTCCCGGGCGCAGGCGGTCCGGATCGGAACCGACGGTCTCCCGGTTGGCGTCGTACATGCCGCGCCAGCCGCCCTTGACGCCGTACGTGCGGGCGATCGAGGTGAGCGTGTCGCCCGCTTTCACGGTGTGCATCCGGCCGGTGAGCCCGTACCGCCGGGAGCAGACCGGCCAGGCGCCCCAGCCCTGCACGGCCAGGACCTCCTGGGCCACCGCGATCTGCTCGGCGCGGGTGGCGAGATCGGCGCGCGGGGCGTACCGGGTGCCGCCGAACTCCCGCCAGGTGAGCTGCGCGAACTGCAGCCCCCCGTAGAAGCCGTTGCCGGTGTCGGCATCCCAGCGCCCGCCGCTCTCGCACTCGGCGACGCAGTCCCAGGGCCACTCGCCCTTCGGGCAGGGGCGCGGCGCGGTCGCGGCGGCCGGCGCGCCCACCGCCCGCGGGCCGCTCACCGCGGCCCGGTCCGCACTCCCAGCGGGATCGGGCGCACTCGCCTCGGAGCCGGACGCGCCTTGCGCGAACTCCGGCGCGCTCATTTCGTGGTCGGACGCGCTCGCCAACCACCCCGGCGTACTCGTCGTGGACCGCGTACTCGCCGCGGAGCCGGACGCGCCTTCCGCGAACTCCGGCGTGCTCATCGCGCTGTCGGACGTGCTCGCCGAGGACCCCGGCGGGCTCGTGGACGACTCGGACGTACCCTCCTCGGACCCCCGCACGCTCGCCCCGGAGCCGGACGCGGCCTCCCCGGACCCCGGCGCGCTCGCCGCGGGCTCGGACGGGCCCTCCGCGGACTCGGGTGTGGTCGTCGCGGGCGGGGCGCCGGAGAGTCCGGCCGCGTGCGCGGCGCCGGGCGCGAGGGCGGTGAACAGGGCCGTGACCAGGGCGAGTGCGATCGGTGTGGCGTGCATCGGCCCACGCTAGAGGGCCCGCCCCGCCCGGCCGGTCAGGCGCGTCCGGCGCGCCCCGACGGCCCACCCGGTCGGCGGAGGGAACGGTTCCGGCAGAGTCGCGGACGCTCGCACCGCACACGGTGCGTATCGATCCGGCCTCGGGGCGTGACTCGTCCCCGGCTCGCCCGTTGTCTTCTTCATGAGCCGGGGACACACCCGGACCACGAGCCGGGAGCCACCCGGCCTCGTCAGTACCGCATCCCGAGGGAGCCACCCGTGCCGCGCATGCTCGACGTCAGCGACGAGGTACGCGCCGAGATCGGCGACGAAGAAGCCGACCGGCTGCTCGCCGGAGAGACCGCCCCGGGCGGTTACGACTGCACCTCCTGCCGCACGCAGGGCAATTCGGAGCAGGAGCACACCAGCACCGTCCTGTTCATCGGGGACGAGACCGCCGTCCTCGCCTTCGCCCACGCCACGTGCCTGCCCTCGCAGGTCGTCCAGGTCACCGAGGAACAGCTCCAGGGGGCCGTCAAGTCCATCACCGGCGACACCGCGGGCGCGCCCGCCCCGCAGCAGGGCGGGCCCGAGCGCTCCGCGCCCGAGCAGGCCGTCCTCGGCGTGACCAGCGGGCTGGTGCTGATCGGCGGGGACCTCCACCCGGCGCTGGTGGTGGAGCCGACCACGCCCATCGTGCGGCCGGGCACCACCGGCCCCGGCGACGACTTCCTGCAGCTCCTCGTCGAGCAGGGCTTCACCCCGCTGGCGGAGCTGTCGGCGGTGCCGCCGGTGCTGCACGGCTGGTCGGTGCTGCTCGCCATGGGCCAACTGCACGCGGTGCTCCAGCCGGGCCCCGGCGGCGGCCAGTCGGTGGCGTGGTGGCAGGCGCACCAGCCGCTGCTGGTCACCGAGGGCTGGCGGGCGGCGGCCAACAAGCACCAGCAGGTGCTGGTGTTCGCGGCGTCCGTCGGTTCCATCGGCCGTCAGCCCCGCGAGGACCTGCTGCGGGACGCCCTGGACAGGGCCGCGGCCAACGGCCGGCTGGTCGCGTCGGCCCTGCCCCTGACGGGCACCTGAGCCGGTCCGCCCGTCCGCGACACCACTTTGACCTGCGAAAGCGGTCCGGGAGCCGCATCCCCCGGCGAGCGGTGTCGTTTGGACATACGTGCACACATACGACGTTCCCCTCCGCCAGTCCTACCAGCCGCTGTCCTCGGGGTGGACGGCTCGGGACTCCCAGGGCGGCCCCTCGGCCACACCGATCTACGACTCGCTCTACGCCGAGTACGTCAAGTCCTTCCGCACCCTGCCGGGTGACCGCAGCGGCGAGGAGGATCTGGGCTTCACCGCCTTCGGGAAGACCCCGCACGGTACGGGCTCCCTGGGCGGCTTCGGCCACGGCTCGCAGGGCGGCTCGTACAGCGCCTACAGCGCGGGCGCACACAGTGCCCGCCAGGCCACGGGCCAGTTGTCACCGTGGCAGCGCGTCGGGCAGATCGAACGGCAGGGTGCACAGCCCGAACGGCAGGGGTCCGTGATGCGCCACGTGCCGGCGGCCCTGCCGCCCGCGCCGCGCCGCGGCCTGTGAGGCCCGGCGGAGCACGGCATGACGAAAGGGGCGGCCCCTCACCGGGGCCGCCCCTTCGTCGTGCTCAGCGGGTCACTTCTTCCTGCCGCGCTTCTCACGCACCCGCACCGAGATGTGCAGCGGCGTGCCCTCGAAGCCGAACTCCTCGCGCAGCCGGCGCTCGATGAAGCGCCGGTAGCCCGCCTCGATGAAGCCGGAGGCGAACAGCACGAACCGCGGCGGCCTGGTGCCGGCCTGCGTGCCGAACAGGATGCGCGGCTGCTTGCCGCCCCGCACCGGGTGCGGGTGGGCGGCGACGAGTTCGCCCAGGAAGGCGTTGAGCCTGCCGGTCGGCACGCGGGTCTCCCAGCCCCCCAGGGCCGTCTCGATCGCGGGGACCAGCTTCTCCATGTGGCGGCCGGTGCGTGCCGAGACGTTCACCCGGGGCGCCCACGACACCTGTCCCAGCTCGGTCTCGATCTCCCGCTCCAGGTAGTAGCGGCGCTCCTCGTCCAGCGTGTCCCACTTGTTGAACGCCAGGACGATCGCGCGGCCCGCCTCCACCGCCATGGTGAGGATGCGCTGGTCCTGCACGGAGATGGACTCGGACGCGTCGATGAGGACGACGGCCACCTCGGCCTTCTCGACGGCGGCGGCGGTGCGCAGCGAGGCGTAGTAGTCGGCGCCCTGCTGGAGGTGGACGCGCTTGCGGATGCCGGCCGTGTCGACGAACTTCCAGGTGACGCCGCCGAGTTCGATCAGCTCGTCCACCGGGTCGCGGGTGGTGCCCGCGAGTTCGTTGACGACGACGCGTTCCTCGCCGGCCACCTTGTTCAGCAGGGAGGACTTGCCGACGTTGGGGCGGCCGATGAGGGCGATGCGCCGGGGCCCGCCGACGGTGGTGCCGAAGGTCTGCGCGGGCGCCTCCGGGAGGGCCTCCAGCACCTGGTCCAGCATGTCGCCGGTGCCGCGGCCGTGCAGCGCGGAGACGGGGTGCGGCTCGCCGAGGCCGAGCGACCACAGGTAGGCCGCGTCGGCCTCGCCGCTCTGGCCGTCGACCTTGTTGGCGCAGAGCACGACGGGCTTGCCGGCCTTGCGCAGCAGGCGTACGACCGCCTCGTCGGTGTCGGTGGCGCCGACCTTGGCGTCCACCACGAAGACGACGGCGTCGGCGGCCTCGATGGCGTACTCGGCCTGCGCTGCCACGGACGCGTCGATGCCGAGGACGTCCTGCTCCCAGCCGCCGGTGTCCACGACCTTGAAGCGGCGGCCCGCCCACTCGGCCTCGTAGGTCACACGGTCGCGGGTGACGCCGGGCTTGTCCTCGACGACGGCCTCGCGGCGGCCGATGATGCGGTTCACCAGGGTCGACTTGCCGACATTGGGGCGGCCTACGACGGCCAGCACCGGCAGCGGTCCGTGACCGGCCGCCTCGATGGCGCCCTCCACGTCCTCGAGGTCGAAGCCCTCTTCCGCGGCGAGCTCCATGAACTCCGCGTACTCGGCATCGCCAAGCGCCCCGTGGTCGTGCTCCTCGCCCGCGCCATCGGAGTGGATGTGGTCGTTCATGAAGTGCGTACCTCGTTCATCGTGGTGATCGGTGGACCGCCCGGTTCCTAGCGGTGCGGTCCACTACTCAGTGTCGCCGTGCGGCCGGTCAGCCGCCTGGCGTTTTCCAGGTGTGCGGCGAGTTGCTTCCGGATGCGGCCGGTCGCCTCGTCCAGGGCCGCGCGGGTGCGCCGCCCGCTGCCGTCGCCCGCCTCGAACGGGTCGCCGAAGACGACGTCGACGCGCGAGCGCAGCGGGGGCAGTTCCTTCACCAGGCGTCCGCGCCGCTCGGAGCTGCCGAGCACGGCGACCGGGACGACCGGTGCCCCGCTGCGCACGGCGAAGTAGGCGAGCCCGGCGCGCAGTGCGGCGAAGTCGCCCTCGCCGCGGGTGCCCTCCGGGAAGATGCCCAGCACGCCGCCGTTGCCGAGGACGCCGAGGGCCCGGACGACGGCGGTGCGGTCGGACCCGGAGCGGTCCACCTTCACCTGGCCGATGCCGAGCAGGAAGGGGTCGAGCGGGCCGACGAATGCTTCCTTCTTGATCAGGAAGTGCGTGGGCCGGGGCGCGACGCCCATCACCATCGGCCCGTCGATCATGTGGCTGTGGTTCACGGCGAGGATGGCCGGGCCGGTCGCGGGGACGCGCCAGGCGCCGAGCACCCGCGGTTTCCACAGCCCGTACATCAGGCCGACACCGATGCGCCGCCCGACCTCGGCACCCCGCACGGAGGGGACGTCGGTGGAGCCTGCCGTCACTTCGCGGCCCGCTTCTCCTCGACGAGGGTGACGACGCACTCGATGACCTGCACCAGCGTGAGCTCGGTGGTGTCGACCTCAACCGCGTCGTCCGCCTTGGCGAGCGGGGAGGTCTTGCGGCTGGAGTCGGCGGCGTCCCGCTTGACGAGGGCCTCGCGGGTGGCCTGGACGTCGGCGCCCTTCAGCTCGCCGCTGCGGCGGGCGGCGCGCGCCTCCGGGGAGGCGGTGAGGAAGATCTTCAGGTCGGCGTCGGGCAGCACGGTCGTACCGATGTCGCGGCCCTC
>DASTDN010000537.1:0-11574 GCA_035710365.1 Streptomyces sp.
GACCAACGCCGGGTTCCTGCGCCGGCTGCTGGCACACCCCGCGGTCGTGGCGGGCGAGCTGGACACCGGCCTGGTGGAGCGGGAGGTGGACGCCCTCGTCGGCGGCGACGTCCCCGACGACGTCTACGAGGCCGCGGCGGCCGTCCGGCTGGAGGCGCTGCGGCCGGGCGGCGGGGGCTGGACGGACCCGTTCTCGGTGCCGTCGGGCTGGCGGATCGCCGGTGCGCACCGGCCCGCGGCCTTCCACCTCCGGGCGACGGGCGAGCCGGTCGAGCACACCCCGCGCGGCACGCACGCCGTCGGTGAGGACCGGGTGTCCGTGACGCTGGACGGCGTGCGGCACACCTTCCACCGCGCCGAGGACTGGCTGGGCCGCGACGGCGACGCCTGGCAGGTGCGCGACCACGACCCGGTCGCCGCCTCCCTGAGCCGTGCCGCGCACGGCGGCGCCGACTCCCTCACGGCGCCCATGCCGGGCACGGTCACGGTCGTCAAGGTCGCCGTCGGGGACGAGGTGGCGGCCGGCCAGAGCCTCCTGGTGGTCGAGGCGATGAAGATGGAGCACGTGATCTCCGCACCGCACGCGGGCACGGTCGCCGAACTGGACGTCACCCCGGGCACGACGGTCGCGATGGACCAGGTGCTGGCGGTGATCGCCCCGGCCGACGACACCGCGGCGGCCGAAGAGGCCTCGCCGGTCCCCGCGGAGACACCGTGAGCTCGCCCGGCCCCGGCCTGCCGATGACCGTGCGGGCGGACGGTCTGCCCGCCCGCGTCCGGATCCACGAGGTGGGTCCCCGCGACGGCCTGCAGAACGAGAAGGGCACGGTCCCCACCGAGGTCAAGGCGGAGTTCATCCGCCGCCTCGCCGGGGCGGGCCTCACCACGGTCGAGGCCACCAGCTTCGTCCACCCCCGGTGGGTGCCCCAGTTGTCGGACGCGGAGCAGTTGTACCCGCTGGTGTCCGGCCTGCCGGTGGGCCTGCCGGTGCTGGTGCCGAACGAGCGCGGCCTCGACCGCGCGCTGGCCCTCGGCGCCCGCCGGGTCGCGGTCTTCGGCAGCGCCACCGAGTCCTTCGCGCGGGCCAACCTCAACCGCACCGTGGACGAGGCGATCACCATGTTCGAGCCGGTGGTCGCCCGCGCGAAGGGCGAGGGCCTGCACGTCCGGGGCTATCTCTCGATGTGCTTCGGCGACCCCTGGGAGGGCCCGGTGCCCGTCCCGCAGGTCGTGCGGGTCTGCCGGACCCTGCTCGACATGGGGTGCGACGAACTGAGCCTCGGCGACACGATCGGCGTGGCCACGCCCGGCCATGTCGGCGCGCTGCTCACCGCACTGGCCGAGGCGGAGGTCCCGGCCGCCGTCCTCGGCGTCCACTTCCACGACACCTACGGCCAGGCGCTCGCCAACACCCTCGCGGCGCTGCAGCACGGTGTCACGACCGTCGACTCCTCGGCGGGCGGCCTCGGCGGCTGCCCGTACGCGAAGTCGGCGACCGGCAATCTCGCCACCGAAGACCTCGTGTGGATGCTGCGGGGCCTCGGCATCGACACCGGCGTCGACCTCGGCCGTCTCGTCGCCACGAGCACATGGATGGCCGACCGCCTGGGCCGACCCAGCCCGTCCCGCACAGTCCGTGCCCTCTCCCACCAGGAGCAGTGAAGACGATGGACCACAAGCTCTCCCCCGAACTGGAAGAACTCCGCCGCACGGTCGAGGAGTTCGCACACGACGTCGTGGCGCCCAAGATCGGCGACTTCTACGAGCGGCACGAGTTCCCGTACGAGATCGTGCGGGAGATGGGCCGCATGGGCCTGTTCGGCCTGCCGTTCCCCGAGGAGTACGGCGGCATGGGCGGCGACTACTTCGCCCTCGGCGTGGCCCTGGAGGAACTGGCCCGGGTGGACTCGTCGGTGGCCATCACCCTGGAGGCCGGTGTCTCCCTGGGCGCGATGCCGCTGCACCTGTTCGGCACCGAGGAGCAGAAGCGCGAGTGGCTGCCGCGGCTGTGCTCCGGCGAGATCCTGGGCGCGTTCGGCCTGACGGAGCCGGACGGCGGCTCGGACGCGGGCGGGACGCGGACGACGGCCCGCCTGGACGAGGCGACCGACGAGTGGGTCATCAACGGCACCAAGTGCTTCATCACCAACTCGGGCACGGACATCACCGGCCTGGTCACGGTCACGGCGGTCACCGGCCGCAAGCCGGACGGCAAGCCGCAGATCTCCGCGATCATCGTCCCGTCGGGCACCCCGGGCTTCACGGTGGCCCCGCCCTACTCGAAGGTCGGCTGGAACGCCTCGGACACGCGCGAGCTGTCCTTCTCCGACGTCCGCGTCCCGGCGGCCAACCTGGTGGGCGAGCAGGGCCGCGGCTACGCGCAGTTCCTGCGCATCCTGGACGAGGGCCGCATCGCCATCGCGGCGCTGGCCACGGGTCTGGCGCAGGGCTGTGTGGACGAGTCGGTGAAGTACGCGAAGGAGCGGCACGCCTTCGGCCGCGCCATCGGCACCAACCAGGCGATTCAGTTCAAGATCGCCGACATGGAGATGAAGGCCCACACCTCCCGGCTCGCCTGGCGGGACGCGGCGAGCCGCCTGGTCGCCGGGGAGCCGTTCAAGAAGGAGGCGGCGCTCGCGAAGCTGTACTCCTCCACCATCGCCGTCGACAACGCCCGTGAGGCGACGCAGATCCACGGCGGCTACGGCTTCATGAACGAGTACCCGGTGGCCCGCATGTGGCGCGACTCGAAGATCCTGGAGATCGGCGAGGGCACCAGCGAGGTCCAGCGGATGCTGATCGCGCGGGAGCTGGGCCTGACGAGCTGACCCGGCGCCACCCCGACGGCCGGTTCTCCCGCCCCGCGCGGCGAGACCCGGCCGTCCGCCGTTCTCCGCACAAGGGCACTGGCGCGAAACCGCCCCTGTGCCGGGACTCCCTCAACCCGCTCCCCGAGCAGGGAACACCCTCAACCCGCCCCACGCTCCGGGGACATCCCCACCAATTCCGGGCCCTCCAGGCGGCAGAGCCGCGACGGACACCCACCCCGGGACACCATGTGAGGTTAGGCTAACCTACCTTCAACGTGTCCGGAGGGCGCTCCGCCCCGCTCGAAAGCAGCCAGATCATGCCCCGCGCCAGAGCCTCCCACCTCACCCGCCGCGGCATCCTGGCCGCCGGCGGCGCCCTCGGTCTCGGTGCCGTACTCGCGGCCTGCGGCGACGACGAGGCGAACAGCGGTGGCTCCGGCGACGGGACGGCGTCCGCCCGGTCCGGCACCTGGTCGTTCACGGACGACCGCGAGAAGACCGTCGAACTGAAGAGGACGCCCGCGAACATCGTCGCCTTCACCGGCGTCGCCGCCGCCCTGTACGACTACGGCATCCGGGTCAGGGGCGTCTTCGGCCCGACCAGGACCTCCGGCGGCAGGCCCGACGTCCAGGCCGGCGACATGGACGTCTCCGGCGTGACGGTCCTCGGCAACGTCTGGGGCTCCTTCAACGTCGAGAAGTACGCCGCGCTCGCCCCCGACGTCCTGATCTCCACCACCTTCGACGCGGCCGGCACCCTCTGGTCCGTGCCGGAGGAGTCCGCGGACAAGATCGCGAAGCTGGCCCCGAGCGTCGCGATCTCGGCGTACGACCGCAAGCTCGACGTCGCCCTCGGCCGCATGCGGGACCTGGCGAAGTCCCTCGGCGCCGACGTCGGGGCCGACAGGGTCACCACCGCGAAGGAACGTTTCGACAAGGCCGCCGCCCGGCTGCGTGCCGCCGCCCGGGCCCGCCCCGAGATCAAGGTGATGGCGGGCTCCGCGAGCCAGGACCTGTTCTACGTCTCCGGCACGAACCTCTCCCTGGACCTGGAGTACTTCAAGGCGCTCGGCGTGCGCTTCGTGGAGCCGCCGGAGGAGGCGAAGGCCGTGGGCGGCGGCTGGTACGAGAGCCTGAGCTGGGAGAACGTCGACAAGTACCCGGCCGACGTCATCATGATGGACGACCGCTCCTCCACCATCCAGCCCGCCGGCATCACCGAGGGCACCTGGAAGGAACTGCCCGCCGTGAAGGCCGGCCAGGTCGTCCCGCGCTCCCCCGAGCCGATCCTGTCGTACGACAAGTGCGTACCGCTGCTGGAGAACCTCGCCGAGGCCGTCGAGAAGGCCGAGAAGGTCGCCTGACCACCGCCGGAGGACACCGGCGAAACCGCTGGGCCCGAACCGTCCGCCGAGCGCCACACCCGCCCCGGCCCGCGACGCCGCGGCCCTGCGGCACGTCACCTGCCCCGCGGAGTACCTCCACCCCCGCCGCACGGCGCAGGAACGGATCCCGGACGAGGCCGGCACGTCCCCCGGACCAGTCGCCGCCTCGACGCGCTCAAGCCGACGTCGGCGCCACCCTGCGCGTCACGGCCGCCGACGGCATCGGGAAGCTCCTCGACGAGGAGACCCGGACGCGGCGCTGCCGCCCGGAGCCCGCCCGCATCCACGGGGAGGTCCCGGACGACACGAGACCCCTCTCGGCCCCGCGGACACCCCGGGCGCCCTTCGGCCCGCCCGGCACCCTCGGCAGCCCCCTCGGCAGCCCCCGGGCGGGCCTCTGAAACGGGAGGGCGCCCCGGAGACGGTCCTCCGGGGCGCCCTCCCGCCGGCGCGTCACTCCGCCGCGGGCCAGTCCACCTGCGGCGACCGGTAGAACCCGATCCCCAGCGCGTCCCAGCGGGGACCCTGCGCCGCGAGCCGTTCCCGGTAGTCCGCCCAGTCGTGCGTGGCGGCCGGGGACCAGCCCAGTTCGGCCACGCCGGGCAGCCGCGGGAAGGCCATGAAGTCGATGTGGCCGGAGTTCGTGACCGTCTCCGTCCACAGCGGCGCCTCGACACCGCGGATCGCCGAGACGGGCGCGCCCGGCAGGTAGGCGCCCGGGTCCCAGTCGTAGGACCGCTGCACCTCGACGTATCCCGCCCAGGACAGTCCGAGCGGGGTGTTCTTGTCGTACTTCATGTCGAGGTAGACCCGGTCGGCCGGGGAGAGGATCAGCCCCGTGCCGTTCCGCGCGGCGGCGGCCACCCGCGCCTTCTCGGCGGCGCTGCTGGCGTCCACGCCCCAGTACTGGGCGATCGCGCCCTCGGCCGGGTGCGCGCCGGTGAGCTGGTGCCAGCCGATGACGGTCTTGCCGTACTTGGCGACGACCGGCTGCACCCGGTCCATGAACGCCACGTAGTCGTCGTGGGGCGTGGAGTGCGCCTCGTCGCCGCCGATGTGGAAGTACTTCCCGGGCGTGATCGCGGCGATCTCCCGCACCACGTCGTCCACGAAGTCGTACGTGATGTCCTTGCCGACGCACAGCGAGCTGAACCCGACGCGGGTGCCGGTGTACAGCGGGGGCGCCACCCCGTCGCAGTTCAGGTCGGCGTACGAGGCGAGCGCCGCGTTGGTGTGCCCCGGCATGTCTATCTCGGGGACGACCTCCAGGAACCGGGAGGAGGCGTAGCGGACGATCTCCTTGTACTGGTCCTTGGTGTAGAAGCCGCCGGGCGTGCCGCCCACCTCGGTCGAGCCGCCGTGTGCCGTCAGGTTCGGCCAGGAGTCGACGGCGATGCGCCAGCCCTGGTCGTCGCTGAGGTGCAGGTGCAGCTTGTTGATCTTGTAGAGGGCGAGCTGGTCGATGTAGCGCTTGACCTCGTCGACGCCGAAGAAGTGCCGGGAGACGTCGAGCATGGCGCCGCGCCAGCCGAAGCGCGGGGTGTCGTGGATGGTGCCGCCCGCGACGAGCCAGGGGCCGGGCTGCACGGAGTCCTTCTCGACGGCGGCCGGGAGGAGCTGACGCAGCGTCTGCACGCCGTGGAAGAGTCCGGCCGGGGCTCCCGCGGTGATGGTGACACCGGCACGGCCGGACTGCAGCCGGTAGCCCTCGTCACCGAAGTCGCCCTCGCCCAGGCGCAGCCGGATGCCTCCGCTGCCGTTGCCGGTGACGGGCAGGCGGTAGCCGGTCGACGGGCGCAGGACCTCCGCGAGGTACTCCCCGACCTCGCGAGCGGCGCCGGAACCCGCCCGGATGTGGGTGCCGGGGGTGATGCGGTACGGGGCCCCGCCGGGCTCGGCGGCGGCCGGGGCGGGGACGATCCGGTCCAGCGGGGTGGCGCCGGCCCCGGCCCCCGGGGCCGGCGCGGCGCCGACGGAGAAGGCCCCGGCGGCCGCCACCAGCAGCAGCGAGCCGAGCAGCCGGGTCATGCGGGGAGAGGTGCGGGGAGTCGTTCTGTGGTGCCGTGTCACAAGCACTCCCTTCGGGAATTGGTAGAGACCACTTTCCCGCAGAAACAGACGGGCGTCGATGCCCGGCACATATCCCGCACGACCACCACCCTGCCCGATAACGGGCAGATTTCTTGCGAAAGCCCACCCGGTCCCTCAGGATCTACCGGGTGCACGACGAACTCGTAGATCACCTGACGCGGTCCACGCCCCTGAGCCGGGGCGAGGCACTGCGCGTGGTCCAGGACGTGCTCGCCTATTTCGACGAGACGACCGAGGAGTACGTCCGTCGCCGCCACCGCGAACTCCAGGCGCAGGGCCTGGTGAACGCGGAGATCTTCGACCGGATCGCGGCGGATCTGACCTACCGCGCCGTGGCCCCGCCCGAGCTCTCGCTCCGGCAGCTTCGGCGCATCGTCTACGGCTGAGGGACACCACATACATGTGCGGAATCGTCGGATACATCGGCAGGCGCGACGTCGCCCCGCTGCTCCTGGAGGGCCTGCAGCGCCTGGAGTACCGGGGCTACGACTCGGCGGGCATCGTCGTGACCTCCCCGAAGGCGGCCGGTCTGAGGATGGTCAAGGCCAAGGGCCGGGTGCGCGACCTGGAGGCCAGGGTCCCGGCCCGCTTCAAGGGCACCACGGGCATCGCCCACACCCGCTGGGCCACCCACGGTGCCCCCTCCGACGTGAACGCCCACCCGCACCTGGACGCGGAGGGCAAGGTCGCCGTCGTCCACAACGGCATCATCGACAACGCCTCCGACCTGCGCCGCAAGCTGGAGGCGGACGGCGTCGAGTTCCTCTCCGAGACCGACACCGAGGTCCTCGTGCACCTCATCGCCCGCTCGGAGGCGGAGAAGCTGGAGGACAAGGTCCGCGAGACCGTCCGCCTCATCGAGGGCACGTACGGCATCGCGGTGCTGCACGCGGACTTCCCGGACCGCATCGTCGTCGCCCGCAACGGCTCCCCGGTCGTCCTCGGCATCGGCGAGAAGGAGATGTTCGTCGCCTCGGACATCGCCGCCCTGGTCGCCCACACCCGGCAGGTCGTCACCCTGGACGACGGCGAGATGGCCACCCTCAAGGCCGACGACTTCCGCACCTACACCACCGAGGGCACCCGTACGACGGCCGAGCCCACCACCGTCGAGTGGGAGGCCGCCTCCTACGACATGGGCGGCCACGACACGTACATGCACAAGGAGATCCACGAGCAGGCCGAGGCCGTGGACCGCGTGCTGCGCGGCCGGATCGACGACCGCTTCTCCACCGTGCACCTCGGCGGCCTCAACCTCGACGCCCGCGAGGCCCGGCGGATCCGCCGCGTCAAGATCCTCGGCTGCGGCACCTCGTACCACGCGGGCATGATCGGCGCCCAGATGATCGAGGAGCTGGCCCGCATCCCCGCCGACGCCGAACCGGCCTCGGAGTTCCGCTACCGCAACGCGGTGGTGGACCCCGACACCCTGTACATCGCGGTCTCCCAGTCCGGCGAGACCTACGACGTCCTGGCCGCCGTCCAGGAGCTGAAGCGCAAGGGCGCACGCGTCCTCGGCGTGGTCAACGTGGTCGGCTCCGCGATCGCCCGCGAGGCCGACGGCGGCATCTACGTCCACGCGGGCCCCGAGGTCTGCGTGGTCTCCACGAAGTGCTTCACGAACACGACGGTGGCCTTCGCCCTGCTGGCCCTCCACCTCGGCCGCACCCGCGACCTGTCCGTCCGCGACGGCAAGCGGATCATCGAGGGCCTGCGCAGGCTCCCCGCGCAGATCGCCGAGATGCTGGAGCGGGAGAAGGAGGTCAAGAAGCTGGCCGAGCAGTTCGCCGACGCCCGCTCGATGCTCTTCATCGGCCGCGTCCGGGGCTACCCGGTGGCCCGCGAGGCCTCCCTGAAGCTCAAGGAGGTCTCGTACATCCACGCCGAGGCCTACCCCGCCTCCGAGCTGAAGCACGGCCCGCTCGCCCTGATCGAGCCGGCCCTGCCCACGGTCGCGATCGTCCCCGACGACGACCTGCTGGAGAAGAACCGCGCCGCCATGGAGGAGATCAAGGCCCGCAGCGGCAAGATCCTCGCGGTGGCCCACCAGCACCAGGAGAAGGCCGACGAGACCATCGTCGTCCCGAAGAACGAGGACGAGCTGGACCCGATCCTGATGGGCATCCCCCTCCAACTCCTCGCCTACCACACGGCCCTGGCCCTGGGCCGGGACATCGACAAGCCGCGCAACCTCGCGAAGTCGGTCACGGTCGAGTAGCGGCGACGGGCCCGCGCCCCGGAAGGGACGCGGGCCCGGTCGTGTTCCGGCCGCCTACGGAATGACGACGACGGGCCGCTTCGCCCGCTTGGCCAGCCGGCCGGCGACGGAGCCGAACATGCGCCCCACGAGGCCGTGCGTGGAACCCACGACGATCGCGTCCGCCTCGTACTCCTGCCCCACCTCTTCGAGTTCGTGGCAGATGTCGCCGCCGCGCTCGACCAGGATCCAGGGCACCTCGGCGAGGTACTCCGCGCAGGCGAGCTCCAGACCGAGCACCTCGGTGCGGTGGTCCGGCACGTCGACGAAGACGGGTGGCTCGCAGCCCGCCCACACCGTGGTGGGCAGCCGGTTGGCGACGTGGACGATGATCAGGCCCGCGCAGGACCGGTGCGCCATGCCGATGGCGTACGCCAGGGCGCGCTCGCTGGAGGTGGAGCCGTCGAAGCCGACGACCACGCCGTGTCTGAAGGCCGGGTCACACGAGTGGCGTGACTCTTCCGCCGCCAGGGGCTCGGCCGCCGTGTGATCGGCGACGGGCCGCTTGCGGTCCGCGGGTTCGAAGAATTCGTGACCGGCCATGACTGTCTCGGCGTTGTGATCCTTTGACGGGGTGGGACGAACACGGCGCGGAGGGAGCTGTGTCCGGGAATCATCTTCCCAACCCCATACCCCCAAGGGTACGGCGCCACTCCTCCCTCTCGCAGTTCCCGCGCAGGCTCCGGACGGGTTCCAGGGAGCATGCACGAGGCACGCCCGCCACGCAATGGCCGCCGCCCCGTGCGGCCGGTTTGCACGGGATTCCCTCACCTGTGCCCATACGGCCGGACCACCGTGACCGAGTGATCGCATCCGCGTTGTACCCCGTGACCCACACCTCCAGGGAGTACGCATGTCCGCACCCGGTCACCCCTCCGAGGGACCGCGCGCGGCCGGGCCCCATCCCTCCGGCCGCCGGCCGGACACCGTGAGCGACGTGGCCCGCTGGGCGGCCTTCACGTGCGTGTTCGCCCCCGTCGTCCTGCTTTGGTACGGCACGTCCCTGGCCGGTGCCGCAGGCACCGCGCTCGGGCTCGCGGCCGTCACGAGCGCCTGCCGCGTCCTGCTGGGGCGCTCCGAGAGGGGCGCGCGGAAAGACAGCAGGCACACTGAGGGGCGTACACCGGCCGGTTGACCGGTTTCCATTCAATCGAGCGCTCGTTTTCGGCCAACTTCTGGAATGCGTACATCCCCCGCCCCGGGCACCCCCGACCCCCCGTTCCACCTGCACGGAAAGGGTCTCGGGGGGCCCGCACGCCGTACGCGGATTGGCCACTGAGAGAAGGCGCACTTCCCTGCACGCCCCACGAGTGCAACGCTTCGTGATCGAATGCTTCACGCCAAGTTGCCAAGTCGACAATGAGCCCGGGTGCTGAACTGGGTGACGTCGGCACCACGCGACACAGTAGATTCGATCTTGATTGTCTACGGCGGGGGACTCGTGCAGGACCGAGGGGAAACGTGCAGGAGCGACACAACCGAGGAGCCGCGACCACCGAGGGGGGCTTAGCAGTATGAGCCACGACTCCACTGCCGCGCCGGAAGCCGCGGCCCGGAAATTGTCCGGGCGACGCCGCAAGGAGATCGTCGCGGTGCTGCTTTTCAGCGGCGGCCCCATCTTCGAGAGTTCCATACCTCTGTCGGTGTTCGGCATCGACCGACAGGACGCCGGCGTACCGCGCTACCGACTGCTGGTGTGTGCGGGAGAGGACGGTCCACTGCGGACCACGGGGGGTCTCGAACTCACCGCGCCGCATGGCCTGGAGGCGATCTCCCGGGCAGGCACCGTCGTGGTGCCCGCCTGGCGTTCGATCACCTCACCACCTCCGGAGGAGGCGCTCGACGCCCTCCGCCGGGCCCATGAGGAAGGCGCCCGCATCGTCGGGCTGTGCACCGGCGCCTTCGTCCTCGCGGCAGCGGGCCTGCTCGACGGCCGCCCCGCGACCACCCACTGGATGTACGCACCGACTCTGGCCAAGCGCTACCCGTCCGTCCACGTCGATCCGCGCGAGCTGTTCGTCGACGACGGCGACGTACTGACCTCCGCCGGCACGGCCGCCGGCATCGACCTGTGCCTCCACATCGTGCGCACCGACCACGGCAACGAGGCGGCCGGCGCGCTCGCCCGCCGCCTGGTGGTCCCCCCGCGCCGCTCCGGCGGCCAGGAGCGCTACCTCGACAGGTCTTTACCGGAGGAGATCGGCGCCGACCCGCTCGCGGAGGTCGTCGCCTGGGCACTCGAACACCTCCACGAGCAGTTCGACGTGGAGACGCTCGCGGCCCGTGCCTACATGAGCCGCCGCACCTTCGACCGCCGCTTCCGGTCGCTGACGGGGTCCGCCCCGCTCCAGTGGCTGATCACCCAGCGGGTGCTCCAGGCACAACGCCTGCTGGAGACGTCCGACTACTCCGTCGACGAGGTCGCCGGCCGCTGCGGCTTCCGCTCACCGGTCGCGCTGCGCGGGCACTTCCGCCGCCAGCTCGGGTCCTCCCCCGCCGCCTACCGCGCGGCGTACCGGGCCCGCAGGCCGCAGGGCGAACGGCAGCCGGACGCCGACACCGGCTCGCACCAGCCCGGCCAGCCCGGCCATCTGAGCCAGCCCGGCCACCACGGCCACGGGCACGGGCACGGCGGGCACCACGGTCACGGCGGCCACGGCGGGCAGTCCGGCGCCCTGGGCCCGGGGGGTTCCGGCATGCATCCGGACAGCCCGGTCCCGCTGCAGTCCCGGCGTACAGCGGCGAGCACCATCGGCTCCCCGTCGCTGCCGGCGGCGTCGGCCGATCACGGCCGGGAGGCGTACATGCGCCTGCCGGGGCAGCGCAGCGGTATGTGACGGACGCCATGCGCGCCTGAGGGCCCGCGGGAAGCGACGGCTTCCCGCGGGCCCTTCGGCGTCCGGCGGCCCCTCCGCCCCACCAGGACGGCACAAATTCGCCCAGCCTGGCCGTAGGGTTGCCCCATGAACGATCGCATGGTGTGGATCGACTGCGAGATGACCGGCCTCTCGCTGTCCGACGACGCGCTCAT
>DASTDN010000538.1:0-14101 GCA_035710365.1 Streptomyces sp.
AAGCAAGCCCCAGCCGGACAGCGCACACCGACGGCCAACACGGGCCGGATGCGCTCATGAGGGCCAACACAGCCGGAACCATCCGTGGAAGGGCCGGCACAGCCGCAGCCGGACGCGCTTGAGGCGACCAGGCGCGGCCGGACCCACTCGCGACGACCAGCTCAGCCGGACCCCGGCCCGCCCCCGCCGGCCGGCGCGAGCGGACGACCAGCTCAGCCGGACCCCGCCCTGCTCCCGTCGGCCGCCGCGAGCGGGCGCTCCCGGCAGGAGCCGTGCGGGCGGGGTCGCCGTCAGGAACAGAGGGGGCGTATGTACCCGTCGCTGCCTGTGTGGACGTAGGCGTCCGAGACGTACTGGCCGCTGGCGATGTTGTCCCAGATGTTCGTCGTGCCGTACGGGCCGGTGATCCAGGTGCCCGGGGACTGGCAGTTGATGGCGACCTGACTGCCCTCGGGCAGGACTCTGACGATCGAGTAGCTCGTGCCGGGGCCGCTGCGGACGTTGACGCTGTAGCCCGGGGCGATCGGGTAGTAGGTGGTCGCGACGAGCGTGGCCTCGACCGCCGTCGCGGACTCCGCACACCCGGTGCCGGTGGCCCCCGCCGGGCCGTTCTCCGCAGCTTCGACGTGCTCGACAGACATGTGGAACTCCCCCCGTTGCACCCCCATGACCGCCATGGGGTGGGGTAGATACCCGGTAATCACGCGACAAACACCTGTTCGTGAACCGAACACAAGAGCCAGCGCGCCGCCTCTGCCCGGCAGGGTTCTTCCACTAGGCTCCGAGCGTCGCGCGGGCGGACGGATGCACGGGGGTGGTTCCATGGCGCCACAGCGGAACGCCGGAGCGGACGCGGAAGCGGAACTTCCGGAATACGCCGGTCACTACCGTCTCGACGCCTGTCTGGGGTCGGGCGGCATGGGCATCGTCCACCTGGCGCGCAGCACCTCGGGAATGAAGCTCGCGGTGAAGGTCGTGCACGCCCAGTTCGCCCGGGACCCCGAGTTCAGGGGCCGTTTCCGCCAGGAGGTGGGGGCGGCGCGCAGGGTGAGCGGCGCCTTCACGGCGCCCGTCGTGGACGCCGATCCGGAGGCCGAACGGCCCTGGATGGCGACGCAGTTCATCCCCGGCCCGACCCTCTCCCAGCACGTGCACCAGGAGGGGCCGATGGGCGCCGCCAGGCTGCGCCGGCTGATGGCCGGGCTCGCCGAGGCGCTGCGCGACATCCACCGGGTCGGCGTGGTGCACCGGGACCTCAAGCCGAGCAACGTCCTGCTCGCCGAGGACGGCCCCAAGGTCATCGACTTCGGGATCTCGCGGCCGAAGGACAGTGAACTGCGCACGGAGACCGGCAAGTTGATAGGTACGCCGCCGTTCATGGCCCCGGAGCAGTTCCGCCGGCCCCGTGAGGTGGGGCCCGCCGCCGACGTGTTCGCGCTGGGTTCGGTACTGGTGCACGCGGCGACCGGCCGGGGGCCGTTCGACTCCGACAGCCCCTACGTGGTCGCGTACCAGGTCGTGCACGACGAGCCCGACATGAGCGGCGTACCGGAGGAGCTGGCGCCGCTCGTGCTGCGCTGTCTGGCCAAGGAGCCCGAGGAACGGCCCACTCCGGACGAGCTGATGCGCGACCTCCGGTCGGTGGCGGCGTCGTACGACACCCAGACGTACGAGCAGGCGTTCATACCGGCCCAGCGGACCGGGGAGCCGCAGGAGCGGGCAGGCGGGGAAGCATCCGGGCGGGAGGGCCGGGAGTCGGCGGCGCACGGCGCGGGTGCGGCGGAGAGCGCGGAGAACGCGTACGACGCGGCGGGCGTGCCCGGGCAGCGGGCCGCGGTCGTCGCCCGCGTCGCGGCTCTCGCCGGGCGTCTGTCGCGCAAGCGTGCCGCGCTGCTGGCCGCCACCGCGCTGGTCCTGGTCACCGGCTCGGGCACCGCCTTCCTGCTGCTGGACGACGCCTCGCCCGGCCCGCGCCGGACCCCGACGGGCGGGGCCTCCGCCGCGTCGGACGACTTCCGTGCCTGGTCGGTCCGGCCCTCGGCCGGGGGGCGCGGCATGCCGCAGTGCGCGTACGGCGCGGAGCGTCTGGTGTGCCTGCGGGCGGGGCGGCTCAGCGCGCTCGGTCCGGGCGACGGCCGGGTGCTGTGGCGGCGTTCCCTCGACGGCGTCGGCTCGCAGGCCGAGGCGCCGGTGTTCTCCGGCGGGTACGTGCACGTGCGGACCCACGACGGGGCGTACGTGGAGGCCGTCGACCCGGTCACCGGGAAGCGGGTGTGGCAGCTCGACGTGTCCGGCTACCGTGCCTCCCGCCACGTGGGCGGCATGCTGCTGCTGACCGCCGCCGACGGCCGGGTCACCGGCGTGGACAGCGCGACGGGCGAGGCCAGGTGGACGCGGCGGATCGCGGACCTGGGCAGTCCGTACTTCGTCTCGTTCGCGGGGGCCGGTCACGCCCTGGCGGCCGCCCCCGCGGGCCGCGGCGCGGACGGCCGGGTCCGGACCCGCCTGACGGCCGTGGACCCGGACACCGGTGGCGTGCGCTGGGACGTGCGACTCGCCGGGGATCTGACCCCGGTCGGCTTCTCGGACGGCAGCGTCGTCCTGCTGGCGGCCACCGACGGCGGTGTCTACGGCGAGGCGGCCGGCGTGGTCCGCTACGACCCGGAGTCGGGCCGGACCCTGCGGGTGCGGCTCCGCCTCCCGCTGGAGCAGGCCCAGGCCACGGTGCAGGGCGGCCTGGTCTGCCTCCTCGGGCAGGGCGGTTCCCTCACCGTCGTCGACCTGGGCGAGGGCGGTCAGCGGTGGTCGCTGGAGACCTCGGTGAACCGCGGCTCGGCGCCCGTCACCGACGGACGGCACGTGTACTTCACCGGCGCCGACGGGCGCCTGCTCGCCGTGGACGCCGCCGACGGGCGGCTCCTCGGCCAGACCCGGGCCCGCCTCGGCGCCGACACCGACCGGGTCGTCGCCACGCTGCCCGCGCCCCGCATCGCGGACCGCGCCGTCTACGGCACCTCCCCCGACGGCTCGGTCTTCGCCGTCGACGGACACCGCCCCGCGGACTGGTAGCCGGCCCGGCCCCGTCCCGACGTGAGCGCAGGCGGGGGGCCGCCTCCCGGCGGGAAGCGGCCCCCGGCCCCAGGTCCACCATCACCTAACGGAGTACGGAGTCGCGTACGCCACCGGTACGCGAAGCCGCGCGCACGCGCGTGCGGCCGGTGACGTCGCGCGGGGCCGCGGCCAACCGCATCGCGTGCCCGCCCGTAGGCAGTACGGACGCACGCACGCGGAGCTGCTCGGTCGCCGCCGCCTCCCCGCTGAGCGCCCGCGCGTGCGGGCCGGTTCAGCCCAGCTTCGACACGTCCCGCACCGCACCCCGGTCCGCGCTCGTGGCCATCGCCGCGTAGGCACGCAGGGCCGCCGAGACCTTGCGGTCGCGGCTCTTCGGGGCGTACACGCCGTTCAGTGCCCGCTCGCGGCGGGCGAGTTCGGCGTCGTCGACCAGCAGCTCGATCGAGCGGTCGGGGATGTCGATGCGGATGCGGTCGCCGTCCTCGACCAGCGCGATCGTGCCGCCCGAGGCCGCCTCCGGGGAGGCGTGGCCGATGGACAGCCCGGACGTGCCGCCGGAGAAGCGGCCGTCGGTGACCAGCGCGCAGGCCTTCCCGAGGCCGCGGCTCTTCAGGTACGACGTCGGGTAGAGCATCTCCTGCATGCCGGGGCCGCCCTTGGGGCCCTCGTAGCGGATGACGACGACGTCGCCCTCCTTCACCTGCTGGGTGAGGATCTTCGCCACGGCGTCCTCCTGCGACTCGCAGACCACGGCCGGACCCTCGAAGGTCCAGATGGACTCGTCGACACCGGCCGTCTTCACGACGCAGCCGTCGGGCGCGAGGTTGCCGCGCAGCACCGCGAGGCCGCCGTCCTCGGAGTACGCGTGCCCGGCGGAGCGGATGCAGCCGCCCTCGGCGTCCTCGTCCAGGGTGTCCCAGCGCTCGGACTGCGAGAAGGCCTCGGCGGAGCGGACGCAGCCGGGAGCCGCGTGCCACAGCTCCACCGCGTCCGGGGAGGGGGAGCCGCCGCGGATGTCCCACGTCTTGAGCCAGTCGGACAGGGAGGGGCTGTGGACGGCGTGGACGTCCTCGTCGAGCAGGCCGGCGCGGTGCAGTTCGCCGAGCAGCGCGGGGATGCCGCCGGCGCGGTGCACGTCCTCCATGTAGTACGTGCGGTCCTTGGCGACGTTCGGGGCGACCTTCGCCAGGCACGGCACGCGACGGGACAGCTCGTCGATCTCGGTCAGGCCGAAGGGGACCCCAGCCTCCTCGGCGGCGGCCAGGAGGTGCAGGATCGTGTTGGTGGAGCCGCCCATGGCGATGTCGAGGGCCATGGCGTTGCGGAAGGCGGCGAGCGTGGCGACGGAACGCGGCAGGACCGTGGCGTCGTCCTGCTCGTAGTGGCGGCGGGTGATGTCCATGACCGTGTGCGCCGCACGCACGTAGAGCTGCTTGCGCGCCGTGTGCGTGGCGAGGACCGAACCGTTGCCCGGCAGGGACAGGCCGATCGCCTCGGTGAGGCAGTTCATGGAGTTCGCGGTGAACATGCCGGAGCAGGAACCGCAGGTCGGGCAGGCGTTCTCCTCGATCCGGAGGACGTCCGCGTCGGAGATCTTGTCGTTGGCGGCCTCCACCATCGCGTCGACCAGGTCCAGCGTGCGGACCGTGCCGTCGACCAGGGTGGCCCGCCCGGACTCCATGGGGCCGCCGGAGACGAAGACCGTCGGGATGTTCAGGCGCAGGGCCGCGTTGAGCATGCCCGGGGTGCTCTTGTCGCAGTTGGAGATGCAGATCAGGGCGTCCGCGCAGTGCGCCTCGACCATGTACTCCACGCTGTCCGCGATCAGGTCGCGCGACGGCAGGCTGTACAGCATGCCGCCGTGGCCCATCGCGATGCCGTCGTCCACGGCGATCGTGTTGAACTCGCGCGGGATGCCGCCCGCCGCGACGACCGCCTCGCCGACGATGCGGCCGACCGGCGCCAGGTGGGTGTGGCCGGGCACGAACTCCGTGAAGCTGTTGGCGACCGCGACGATCGGTTTGCGGCCGATGTCCGCGCCGGGTACACCGGAGGCTCGCATCAGGGCGCGGGCGCCCGCCATGTTGCGGCCGTGGGTGACTGTGCGGGACCTCAGCTCGGGCATCGTCGCTCGCTCCTTCGGGCAGGTGTGACTCCTGTCGAGCCTACGCCCGTCATCCAGCAGGCGGACGCCATGTCCGGATGCCGGGATCCGTGTCGTACGTACGTGCCGGTCCGCGGTCGTGGTCCGCGCAGGGGTGGGTTCAGGGCCCGGTCAGATGTCCCTGCACCACCGGCGCCACCCGCCTGATGATCTGCTCGGCGTCGACCGAGGCCAGCGGCTCGATCTTGATCACGTACCGGATCATGGCGATGCCGACGAGCTGCGCGGCGGCGAGTTCGGCGCGCAGTTGGCCGTCCGGCAGGTCGAGCCGGTCGGCGACGCGGCGCAGCAACTCGGTCGCGATGAGACGGCGGAACACGGCCGCCGCGGACTCGTTGTTGACGGCCGAGCGGACGATCGCGAGGAGCGGGGGCCGGGTCACCGGGTTCTCCCACAGCCCGAAGAACATCCGGGTCAGCCGCTCGCCGACGCCGTCGAGGGGGCCCTGGACGACCTCGTCGCGGATCTTCAGGGCGGGTGCGAAGGCGACCTCCACGGCCGCCTCGAAGACGTGTTCCTTGGTGCCGAAGTAGTGGTGCACGAGCGCCGAGTCGACCCCGGCCGCCTTGGCGATGCCGCGCACGGACGTCTTCTCGTAGCCGCGCTCGGAGAACTCCCCGCGGGCCGCGGTCAGGATGCGCTTGCGGGTGTCGCCGGACTCCGTGCGCGGCGGACGGCCCCGGCGCCTGCCGGGCACGGCGTCCGTGCCGGGGGCGGTGCCGGTGCCGGGGGCGGTGCCGGTGCCGGGTTCGCCGGGCGGGTGGGGGGTGTCGCCGTGCGCGGACCGCTCCGGTGCGGTCATCGGCGGGACACTCGGGCGCGCGACGCCAGGTGCAGGCGCGCGAACGCCAGCGCCTCGGCGAGGTCGGCCTCCCGCTCGGCGCTCGACATGGCGCGGCGGGTGTTGACCTCGACGACGACGTGCCCGTCGAAGCCGGTCAGGGCCAGGCGCTCCAGCACCTCCGCGCAGGGCTGGGTGCCGCGGCCCGGGACGAGGTGCTCGTCCTTGCCGGAGCCCCGGCCGTCGGCGAGGTGCACGTGGCCGAGCCGGTCGCCCATCCTGTCGATCATGTCGAGGGCGTCGGAGCGGGCGGTGGCGGTGTGGCTGAGGTCGATCGTGAAGTGCCGGTAGTCGTCCTTGGTGACGTCCCAGTCGGGGGCGTACGCCAGCATCTCGCGGTCGCGGTAGCGCCACGGGTACATGTTCTCGACGGCGAACCGCACGTCCGTCTCGTCCGCCATGCGCCAGACGCCGTCGACGAAGTCGCGCGCGTACTGCCGCTGCCAGCGGAAGGGCGGGTGGACGACGACGGTGCTCGCGCCGAGTTTCTCGGCCGCGGCCCTGGCCCGCTGCAGCTTGGTCCACGGGTCGGTGGACCACACGCGCTGCGTGATGAGCAGGCAGGGGGCGTGCACGGCGAGGACGGGCATGTGGTGGTAGTCGCTGAGCCGGCGGAGCGCCTTGACGTCCTGGCTGACCGGGTCGGTCCACACCATGACCTCGACGCCGTCGTACCCGAGGCGCGCGGCGATCTCGAAGGCCGTCGCCGTCGACTCCGGATACACGGAAGCCGTCGACAGGGCGACCTTCGCCTCCGGTATCCGCACGACTGCCTCTGCCATGGGGGACAGGTTACGGGGTGCCGTGTCCGGGACGCGGGGTGTCTCCCGGCGGTTGTGGCGCATGCCACGGGCGCGCGCAGGGGGCAAGGGAGAGGACCGGGTCCAGTCACACCGGTTCCCTTGCCGCAGCCGTAACGGTTCCGTGCCGGGCCCGCGGGGGCGACGTCGGGGGCGGCACGACGGCGTCGGGGGCGGCGCGGCGACTCCGGGCGCCGCCCGCGGTGGCCGTGCCGCAGCCGTACCGGTTCCCGTGCCGGGCCTGCGGGGGCGACGTCGGAGGCGGCGCGGCCGCTCCGGGGCCCCCGGCTCCCCTGGTCTGCTGGTCCGCTCCCGCGCGTCCCTGCCCGTCACCCGTCCATGTGGTCCAGCCGCCGCAGGATGACGCCCTCCCGGAGGGCCCACGGGCAGATCTCGACCGACTCCACGCCGAACAGGTCCATCGCGCCCTCGGCGACCAGCGCGCCCGCGAGGAGCTGGCTCGCCCTGCCCTCCGAGACGCCCGGGAGTTCGGCGCACTCGGCTGCGGTCATGCCGGCCAGGCGCGGCACCCAGGCCTCCAGGGACTGCCGCTTCAGCTCGCGCTGCACGTACAGGCCGTCGGCGGAGCGGGCGGCGCCGGCTATGCGGGCCAGTTGCCTGAACGTCTTGGACGTCGCGACGACGTGGTCGGGCGGCCCGAAGCGGGCGATGTCCCCGACCGTCCGGGCGATCTCGGTACGGACATGGCGGCGCAGCGCCCGGACGTCCTGCGCGTCGGGCGGGTCGCCGGGCAGCCAGCCCGCGGTGAGGCGGCCCGCGCCGAGCGGCAGCGACACGGCCGCGTCGGGTTCCTCGTCCATGCCGTACGCGATCTCCAGGGAGCCGCCGCCGATGTCGAGGACGAGGAGCCGGCCGGCCGACCAGCCGAACCAGCGGCGGGCGGCGAGGAAGGTGAGCCGGGCCTCCTCCGCGCCCGTGAGGACGGCGAGTTCGACCCCCGTCCCGGCCCGCACGCGTGCGAGCACCTCGTCGGCGTTGCTGGCCTCCCGCACGGCGGACGTCGCGAACGGCAGCAGATCCTCCACGCCCTTGTCCTCGGCGGCCTGCAGGGCGTCCCGGACGACCGCGACCAGTCGGTCGACGCCGTCGGGGCCGATCGCGCCGTCCGCGTCGAGGAGCTGGGCGAGGCGCAGCTCCGCCTTGTGCGAGTGCGCGGGCAGTGGGCGGGCGCCCGGGTGAGCGTCCACCACCAGCAGGTGCACCGTGTTGGATCCCACGTCGAGGACACCGAGTCTCATGTACGGAACGCTACTGCCAGCCGTGCGGGGCGCCGCCCGCGCGTACCGGGCGAGCGCGCTCCCGCGGGAGGCCCCGGGCGACTTACCCTGGTCGGGTGCCAAAGACGAACAAGGCGAAGAACGGCAAGAGCAGCAAGAACGGCAAGAACGGCAACAGGGACATGGCTGCCGGCAAGGCCGTTTCCGGCGCGGCTTCTTCGCGGGTGACCCCGCCGGAGGCGGATCTCCTGCCCCTGGCGGGCGACGAGGACGAGAAGGGGCTCGACTTCGCGCGCGCGTGGGTGGAGTTCCCCGATCCGGCGGACGACGAGCAGGTCTTCCGCTGCGATCTGACGTGGCTGACCTCGCGCTGGAACTGCGTCTTCGGGAGCGGCTGCCAGGGCATCCGGGAGGGCCGCGCGGACGACGGGTGCTGCACGCTGGGCGCCCACTTCTCCGACGAGGACGACGAGCGGCGCGTCGCCGGGCACGTGGCGAGGCTGACGCCGGACATCTGGCAGAACCACGCCGAGGGCACGGCCCGCGGCTGGGTGTCCGAGGACGAGGACGGCGACCGCCAGACCCGGCCCTTCCAGGGCTCGTGCATCTTCCAGAACCGGCCGGGTTTCCCGGGCGGCGCGGGCTGCTCGCTGCACATCCTGGCGCTCGGGGAGGGCCGTGAGCCGCTGGAGACCAAGCCGGACGTGTGCTGGCAGCTACCGGTCCGGCGGACGTACGACTGGATCGACCGGCCCGACGACACGCGGGTGCTGCGGGTGTCGATCGGCGAGTACGACCGGCGGGGCTGGGGTCCGGGCGGCCACGACCTGCACTGGTGGTGCACCTCGGCGACCTCCGCGCACGGCGCGGGCGAGCCGGTCTACGTCTCCTACCGGGCGGAGCTGACCGAGATGATGGGCAAGGAGGGCTACGACCGGCTGGCCGAGCTGTGCGAGCGGCGCCTGGCCTCGCCACTGCCCCTCCTGGCCCCGCACCCGGCCGATCCGCCCGCCTGAGCCCTCCCCGTGACCGGCCGCGGCAAGTCACGGGGACGAGGACCCCGGGTCCCCGCCGTTCGCGGGCGGGGGCGACCCCGGGCCGGAGGGGGACGGCCCGCCCGGCTCCGGGTCCGGGGGCGGTGAGGACGGCGGGCCGGACGGTTCGCCCGGCGTGGGCCGGGGCGGGGCCGGGTCGCCGGGCGCCGGGTCCGCCGTGTCCGGGGGCGGAGTGCCCGCGCCGCCCGGCGCGGGGCCGGGCGTACCGGGTGCCGTGCCGTAGCCCTCGATGGTGACGTCGGAGCCGGCGGGGGCGACCGCGACGCGTGCGCTCCAGTACCCGGACGGCTCGCGCAGCGGGTCGACGTACACCTTGACGGTCAGTGTCCCGCCCGGTGGGAGGGTGCCCGAGGAACGGCTCAGGTACAGCCAGGACGCGCGGGTGGACGCCGACCAGCGCACCGGCTCGGGGCCGGTGGCGGTGAGGGTGATCAGGGTGGTGTCGCCGCTGTGCGCGGCCGAGACCTCCAGGCCCGCGGCGTCCTCGCGGTGCGCGCTCACCACTTCCACGGAGACTCCGCCCCGCCCGAACCGGCCGCCGGGGGTGGACTCGGCGTTACCGGCGTTCTCGTAGCCGCCCGCGCCGGCGGCGGGCGCGTCCCGGCCCTCCGTCTCGCGCGCGCCGACCGCGTGGCGGCCCGGCGCCTCCCCGACGGGTGTGCCGCGGTGGGCCGCCCACAGGGCGAACGCGGGCGCGGCGACGACGGTGGCGACCACGGTCGTGGTGACCGCGCGCGTGCGCAGCCGGACCCGGCGGGCGGCGCGGTCGCGCGGGTCCATCGGGAAGCCGCGCCGGTCGAAGCGCGGCGCGTCGCCACGCGCGCGCGTGGCGCGCACCGTCGCGGCGTGCAGGGCGGCGCGTGGAGCGGTCAGCACGGGCAGTTCGGCGGGGGTGACGGCGGTGCCGGGCCAGCGGCCGGGGATGGCGCTCTCCGCGGTGCGGCGGCAGCGCGGGCAGTCGTCGACGTGCCGGACGAGTGCGCGGCGCAGCGTGGCGCCGAGCACGAGCCGGTGGTCGCCCATGAGGCGGGCCACGCCCGGGCAGGTGCCGGTCTCGACGACGGCGAGGGCCGCGCGGGTGCGTTCCACCTCGCAGGCGGCGGAGGCGAGGAGTTCCTTGGTGGTGGCCGGGTCCCTGCCGACGACGGCGGCGACCTCGTGGGGCGCGAGGCGGTGGCGCACGGCGAGTTCGAGCGCCTCGCGCTGCTCCGGGGTGATCCCGGCGGCCTCGGGCCAGGCGAGCAGGGCGAGTTCGTGGCGGCGGTGCTCCTGCACGTCCGGCGGGAGGGCTGCCGCGCAGGACCGTTCCTCCTGCTGCGCGGCCCGCTGCCGGGAGCCGCCCGCGCGGCCCGCGGCGCGGGTGCCGGGACGCTTCTGCTGAGCGGCGGCGAGCCGCCGCAGGCACGACCAGCGGGCGAGGGCGTACAGCCATGCCCGGCGTTCGCCGGGCGCCCCGGGGAGGTACCGGCCGCGCCGGCCGGCGAGCGCGAGGGCGTCGCCGAGGGCGCCGGTGGCCGCGTCGTGGTCGCACAGCACGGACAGGCAGTAGGTGAACAGGCCGTCGAGGTACGGCTCGTGGGGAGCGGCCGGCCGGTCCGCCGCCGCACGGGGCGCCGCAGGGGTCTGCGTCCCGGCCGCCGCGCGGTCCCGCGCCCGGCCGCGCGCCGGGTGCGCACCGGTCGTGCGGGCCGGGGTCTGCGGACTGCTGCTCGTCATCCGGCGACCGTAGGCGCCGGTGGTCGCGGCCCTCTCCCGGCCTGAGCACTTTTAATCCGTTCGGGTGAAACGATCCCTCATATGAGGACGGGGGTCGGCTGTTCGAGACCTCTTCGCGCCAAAGTGACCGGTTCGCCCGCGCCCCCGCGGCGGCCGCCGGGCCGCGGGCGGTCCGTTGTCGGTGCCGGGGACTACGGTGCATCCATGGCTGCCCGTACGAAGACCACCAAGGACCGGCCGTCCTACCGCTGCACGGAGTGCGGCTGGCAGACGGCCAAGTGGCTCGGCCGCTGCCCCGAATGCCAGGCCTGGGGCACGGTCGAGGAGTACGGCACGCCCGCGGTCCGTACGACGGCACCCGGGCGGGTCACCACGTCCGCCCTGCCCATCGGCCAGGTCGACGGCAGACAGGCCGCGGCCCGCACCACCGGCGTGCCCGAGCTGGACCGGGTGCTCGGCGGCGGTCTGGTGCCCGGCGCGGTGGTGCTGGTGGCGGGCGAGCCGGGCGTCGGCAAGTCGACGCTGCTGCTCGACGTGGCGGCCAAGTCGGCGAGCGAGGAGCACAAGACGCTCTATGTGACGGGCGAGGAGTCCGCGAGCCAGGTCCGGCTGCGCGCCGACCGCATCAACGCCATCGACGACCATCTGTATCTCGCGGCCGAGACCGACCTCGCGGCGGTGCTGGGTCACCTGGACGCCGTCAGGCCGTCCCTGCTGATCCTCGACTCGGTGCAGACGGTCGCCTCCCCGGAGATCGACGGGGCGCCCGGCGGGATGGCGCAGGTGCGGGAGGTGGCCGGGGCGCTCATCCGCGCGTCCAAGGACCGCGGCATGTCGACGCTCCTGGTGGGCCACGTCACCAAGGACGGCGCCATCGCGGGCCCGCGCCTGCTGGAGCACCTGGTGGACGTGGTGCTGCACTTCGAGGGCGACCGCCACGCGCGCCTGCGCCTGGTCCGCGGCGTCAAGAACCGCTACGGCACGACGGACGAGGTGGGCTGCTTCGAGCTGCACGACGAGGGCATCACGGGCCTGGCCGACCCCAGCGGCCTGTTCCTGACCCGCCGCGCGGAGCCCGTGCCCGGCACCTGCCTGACCGTCACCCTGGAGGGCCGCCGCCCGCTGGTCGCCGAGGTGCAGGCCCTCACGGTCGACTCGCAGATCCCGTCCCCGCGCCGCACCACGTCCGGCCTGGAGACCTCGCGCGTGTCGATGATGCTCGCCGTGCTGGAACAGCGCGGCCGGATCAGCGCCTTGGGCAAACGGGACATCTACTCCGCGACGGTCGGCGGGGTGAAGCTGTCCGAACCGGCCGCCGACCTGGCCGTGGCGCTGGCCCTGGCGTCGGCGGCGAGTGACACCCCGCTGCCGAAGAACCTCGTCGCGATCGGCGAGGTCGGCCTCGCCGGCGAGGTGAGACGCGTCACGGGCGTGCAGCGCCGGCTGGCCGAAGCCCACCGCCTGGGCTTCACCCACGCACTGGTGCCGGCGGATCCGGGGAAGGTGCCGCCCGGCATGAAGGTGCTGGAAGTCGCCGACATGGGGGAGGCCCTGCGGGTCCTTCCGCGGTCGCGTCGCCGGGAGGCCCCCCGGGAGGAGACGGACCGCCGGTAGACTTTGCCCTGGTCTCGCCCGTCCGTACGACCGAGTGTGCGACACGGGAGCGCCCCACAACCTGCGACCGGAGGAGTGCAGTGGCAGCCAACGACCGGGCAGCAGCTCCCGGAAAGTCCGGTGGGAGTGCCGGTCCCGATGGCCTGATGCGCGCCTCGCTCAGCGCGGGGGCTCCCGGCACCCCCCTGCGCGACGGCCTGGAGCGCGTCCTTCGGGGCAACACCGGCGGCCTCATCGTGCTGGGCTCCGACAAGACCGTCGAGGCGATGTGCACGGGCGGTTTCGTGCTGGACGTCGAGTTCACGGCCACGCGGCTGCGTGAGCTGTGCAAGCTGGACGGCGGCATCGTGCTCTCCTCCGACCTGTCGAAGATCCTCCGGGCGGGCGTCCAGCTCCTGCCGGACCCGACGATCCCCACCGAGGAGACCGGCACCCGCCACCGCACGGCGGACCGCGTCAGCAAGCAGGTCGGCTTCCCGGTCGTCTCCGTCTCCCAGTCCATGCGCCTGATCGCCCTGTACGTCGACGGCCAGCGCCGCGTGCTGGAGGACTCGGCGGCGATCCTGTCCCGCGCGAACCAGGCCCTGGCCACCCTGGAGCGGTACAAGCTCCGCCTGGACGAGGTCGCGGGCACCCTGTCGGCGCTGGAGATCGAGGACCTGGTGACGGTCCGGGACGTCTCCGCGGTCGCGCAGCGCCTGGAAATGGTCCGCCGCATCGCCACGGAGATCGCCGAGTACGTGGTGGAACTGGGCACCGACGGCCGTCTCCTCGCCCTCCAACTGGACGAGCTGATCGCGGGCGTGGAGCCCGAGCGCGAGCTGGTTGTGCGGGACTACGTCCCCGAGCCGACCGCGAAGCGTTCCCGCACGGTCGAGGAGGCCCTCGCCGAGCTGGACAAGCTCAGCCACGCCGAACTCCTCGAACTGTCCACGGTGGCCCGCGCCCTCGGCTACACCGGCTCCCCCGAGACGCTCGACTCGGCGGTCTCCCCGCGCGGCTTCCGTCTGCTGGCGAAGGTGCCGCGTCTGCCCGGCGCCATCATCGACCGTCTGGTGGAGCACTTCGGCGGCCTCCAGAAGCTGCTCGCGGCGAGCGTCGACGACCTCCAGACGGTGGACGGCGTCGGCGAGGCCCGCGCCCGCAGCGTCCGCGAGGGCCTGTCCCGCCTGGCGGAATCGTCGATCCTGGAGCGGTACGTCTGAGGGGCGCCTGAGACGTCAGCGCGCCTGCGGCACGGGGGCGCTTGGGTCTCGTACGTCCTTGGGAATGGCGGTGTACCGGACGACCCGGGCAGCCGAGTGGTGTGGGTCGCGCCTCCGGCCACTCGGGCGGCTGCGGCCCCGCCGTGGGGCGAACGATCCGGACCGACGGCCGCGGCCTGGTGGGCAGCGGCCGCGTCCTCGCGGAACGCGGCCGCGCGGGACCGGCGGACGGACGCTCCGGCGAAGCTCTCCGGAACTAGGGCGTGTTTCGAAAGTGGCGTCTGGCTCGCGACGCCTGGCACGGCACCTCGCCGCGTTGTCGGGATCGCCCGAGTACGCCCAGTACGCGGGCGACCCTCCGCCTTGCGATGCACCGCACCAGACGCCGCGAGCCCC
>DASTDN010000539.1:0-5149 GCA_035710365.1 Streptomyces sp.
ACGACGTTGCGGTGGGTCACGCCGACGCCCTTGGGCCGGCCCGTGGAGCCGGACGTGAACATGATGTACGCGACCGCGTCCTCGCCGACGGTCACGTCCGGGGCGTGATCGCGTGCGCCGTCCGCCGTGCCGGGGGCGTCCACCGCCAGGACCCGCACCCCGGCCGCCGCCTGTGCCGTCACCGACGGCGCGGCGAGGTGGGCCCGCTGGGTGAGCAGGACGGCGGCGCCGGTGTCCTCGGTCATCATGCGGACCCGCGCCTCGGGCAGCTTCGGGTCCATCGGCACGTACGCCGCCCCGCACTTGAGCACCGCGAGCACGGCCACCAGCAGCAGCGGGGTGCGGTCCATCAGCACGGCGACCGCGCCGTCCCGGTGGACGCCGGCCTCGACGAGGGTGTGGGCGAGGGCGTTGGCGCGGGCGTCGAGTTCGGCGAAGGTCATCTCGTCGTCGCCGTGGCGCAGGGCGGTCCGGCCGGGGGTGCGGCGGGCCCGGGCGGCGAACCGCTCGTGCAGCAGGCCGCAGGCGGCGCGCGGTACGGCCGTGTCGTTGTACTCCGTCAGCAGCCGGAACTCCTCGTCCGGCGTGAGCAGGTCGATGTCGGCCAGGCGCCGCGCCGGGTCCTCGGCGACCGCCCGCAGGGTCCGCTCCAGGTGCGCGGTGAGCATGCGCGCGGTGGCGTCGTCGTAGAGGTCGGTGGCGTACTCCAGCACGCCGACGAGTCCGGCGGCGGCCCCGTCCGCGGTGCGCGTCTCCTTCAGGGACACCGTCAGGTCGAACTTGGTGAACCCGGAGTCGGTGCCCAGCGGCGTCCCGGACAGCGGGCCGCCCCGCGTGGTGTCCGGACCGGCCGGCTCCACCTGCACGATGGTCTGCACGAGCGGGTGGCGGTCGGTGGAGCGGCGCGGGTTGAGGCGTTCCACGACCAGGTCGAAGGGGAGTTCCTGGTGGGCGAAGGCCGCCAGGTCGGTGGTGCGCACCCGGTCCAGCAGCTCGGCGAAGCGCGGGTTGCCGGAGGTGTCGCAGCGCAGGACGAGCGTGTTGACGAAGAAGCCGACCAGATCGTCGAGGACTTCGTCGTCACGGCCCGCGACCACCGTGCCGAGCGGCAGGTCGGTGCCCGCGCCGTGCCGGGTGAGCAGCGAGGCGAGTGCCGCCTGCACCACCATGAACAGGGTGGCGCCGTGGTCCAGGGCGAGCCGTTCCAGCCGGGCGTGCACGTCCGCGTCCAGCGTCAGGGGCACGTACGCGCCGCGCTGTGAGGCCTCCGCCGGGCGGGTCCTGGCGGGGGTGGGGGCGAGCGACTCGGGTGCGCCGGCGAGGGTGTCGCGCCAGAACGCCACGCCCTCGTCGGCGGCCGTGCCCTCCAGGGCGGCGCGCTCCCACAGCGTGTAGTCGGTGTACTGCACGGGCAGCGGCCGCCAGTCCGGCGCCCGCCCGGCCTCCCGCGCCTCGCAGGCGGTGGCGAGGTCGGTGAGGAGCGGCCCGGTGGACCAGCCGTCGGCGGCGATGTGGTGGACCTGGAGGACGAGGATCTGCCCGGCGCCGCCGTCACCGGGGCCCTCCTCGGTGATGAGGGTGGCGCGCAGCGGCAGGTCGGCTGCCAGGTCGAAGACGTGCCCCGCGGCGGCGTCCACGGCGTCCGCGGTCGCTGCGGGCGGGCAGGTGACGAGGTCCAGCACGGGGCGGGCGGCGTCGCCGGTCAGCACCTGCTGGTGGGGTTCGCCGTCGACCCCCGGGTACACGGTGCGCAGCACCTCGTGCCGGCCGGTGACGTCGGCGAGCGCCTCGGTGAGCACGTCCGCGTCCAGCGGCCGGTCCAGGCGCAGGGCGAAGGGGATGGTGTAGGAGCGGCTCGGGCCCTCCATCTGGTCCACGAACCACAGCCGGCGCTGCGCGTACGACAGGGGTGTCCGCTCGGGCCGCAGCGCCGCCGGGACCGGCACCGGCCCGGGGCGTTTGACGGGCCGGCCCTGTTCGGCGAGGCGGGCGGCGAGCTTGCGGGGGGTGGGGGCGAGGAACAGGTCCCGGATGCGGGCCTGGACGCCCCAGGCGGCGCGGATGCGGTTGACGAGGCGGACGCCGTTCATGGAGTGGCCGCCGACGGTGAAGAAGTTGGCGTCGGGGCCGACCTCGCCGCGCCCGACGACCTCGGCGAACAGCTCGCACAGCAGCTTCACGGCGTCCGGCTGTCCGGTGGCGGCGGGCCGGGACCGGGAGGTTTCCCGCTGCTCGCGCCGGGCGCGTTCGAGGCCCGTGCGCAGGGCGGTGAGGCGCTCCCGCTCGGCTGGGGCGGGCAGCAGGCGGCCGGACACGGGGGCGTGCGGGTCCGCGGCGGCGTGTTCCAGGGCGCGGACGAACAGGTCGAGCAGCAGCCGGGCCGTGCCGGGTTCGAACAGGTCGGCGGCGTACTGCCACCACACCTTCAGGCTGCCGTCGGGCAGGGCCACGCAGGAGGCGCTGAGGTCGAACTTGGCGGCCTCCAGGCCGGTTTCGGCGAACCGTCCGGCGAGCGGGCCCTCGACGCCGGTGCCGGATCCGTCGTCCGTCTCGGCGGTCAGCATGACCTGGAAGAACGGGTTCACGGCGAGGCCGCGCTCGGGCGCCAGGTGTTCCACGAGCAGGTCGAAGGGCAGGTCCTGGTGGGCGTAGGCGGCGAGGTCCGCGTCCCGGGTGCGCTCCACGAGGGCGGCGTACGAGGCGGGCCCGGACACGTCGGTGCGCAGGACCAGGGTGTTGACGAAGAAGCCGACGAGCGGGTCGAGTGCCTCGTCGCCCCGGCCGGCGACCGGTGTGCCGATGGCGATGTCCTCGCCGGCCCCGGCGGCGGCCATGGCGAGGGCCAGGGCGGGCTGGAGCAGCATCAGCAGGCTCGCGCCGTGCTCCGCGCCGAGGTCGGTGAGGCGGCGCAGCGTGCCGGGGCCGAGGGTGGCGGTGAGGGTGGCGGCGGCGCCGGTGGGTTCGGCGGGGCGGGGGCGGTCCGCGGGCAGGTCCAGGACGCCGGGCATGCCGTCGAGGGCGGCCCGCCAGTACGCGAGGTGGGCCTCCGGGTCGGCGAGCAGGTCGCGCTGCCACAGGGTGTAGTCGGCGTACTGCACGGGCAGGGGTTCGAATTCCGGTGCCGTCCCGGCGCGGCGGGCCGCGTAGGCGGTGGCGAGGTCGGTGAGGAGCGGGCCCACGGACCAGCCGTCGGTGGCGATGTGGTGGGTGAGCAGCACGAGGGTCGCCCGCCGGTCGCCGTCCGTCTCCGCCCCGGTGAGCAGCAGGGCCGCCCGCAGCGGGAGCTGGCGGGCCAGGTCGAAGGTGGCGGAGGTGAAGGCGGCCGCCTCGGTGTCGGCGTCCGCTTCGGTGGCGCAGGTCCGTACGTGCAGGGGGACGGGCGGCGCGTCGAGGACGTGCTGGTACGGCTCGCCGTCGACGGCCGGGTACACCGTCCGCAGTACCTCGTGCCGTTCGGTCAGGTCGGCGAGGGCGGCGGCCAGGGCGTCGGTGTCGGGCACCTCGTCCAGTCGCAGCACGACCGGCAGGTGGTAGGTGGTGGACGGGCCCTCCAGGGCGGCGAGGAACCACAGCCGCCGCTGGGCGTAGGACAGCGGTACGCGGTCCTCGGCGGGGGGCGGGTCGCCGGCACCGGCGTCGTACACGTCGTGGGCGGGGTCCGGGGCGGCGGACGGGGCGGGGGTGCCGGACTGCCCGGCGCGGGCTCCGAGCACCTTCCGGTCGATCTTCCCGGAGGAGGTGCGGGGCAGGGCGTCCACGAGGGTGAAGGTGGCGGGCACGGCGGCGGCGGGCAGCGAGCGCCGGGTGTGCTCGCGCAGCGCGTCCGCTCCGGTGCCGCCCGCCGCGACGGCGAAGGCGGCCAGCCGCGTGCCGGTGCCGGGGGCGTGCACGGCGACGACGGCGGCCTCGCGGACGGCGGGGTGGCCGGAGAGCACGGATTCCACGGACGCCGGGTCGACGCGGTGACCGTTGATCTTCACCTCGTCGTCGGCGCGGCGCACGAAGCCGAGCCGCCCGTCCTCCCGGACGTGCACGAGGTCGCCGGTGCGGTAGGCGCGTTCGTCGCCGAGGCGGGTGAAGCGGCGGCCGGTCAGTTCGGGCCGTCCCAGGTAGCCGAGGGCGAGCTGGCCGCCCAGCAGCCACAGCTCGCCGTCCACGACCGCGGCCCGCACGCCCGGCAGGGGGGTGCCGATGGGCACCGGGCCGCCCGGGTGGCGGGACAGGTCGGCGACGGTGGCGACGACGGTCGCCTCGGTGGGCCCGTACGTGTTGAGCAGCCGCACCCGTCCGGGGTCGACGGCCGCGCACCACTGGGCGACGCGCTCGGGCAGCGCGGCCTCGCCGCCGATGATCACGGTCCGCAGCGCGGGCGGCAGTTCGGCGAGCCCGGCGGCCAGCGCGTGCGCCAGTTCGTGCCAGTACGCGGTGGGCAGGTCGAGGACGGTGACGCCGTGGGCGGCGCAGCCCGCCAGCAGCCCCGGCACGTCGAGCATGTCCTCGTCGCGCAGGACGAGCGTGGCGCCCGCGCACAGGGTCAGGAACACCTCCTCCACGCTCGCGTCGAAGTGCAGCGGCGCGAACTGGAGCACCACGTCGTCGGCGGTGACGCCGTACGCGGCGCTCGCCCCGGAGACGAACCGGGCGAGGGCGTCCTGTCCGACGACCACACCGTTCGGGGTGCCGGTGGAACCCGAGGTGTAGATGACGTACGCGGCGTCCTCGCCGACGCCGGGGCCGGGCAGCACGTGCTCGCCCTCGACGGCCGCGAGGTCGGTCCCGGTGCAGTCGGCGAGGACGGCGGCGGTGCGGGCGGGCGGGGCGGCGGGGTCGAGCGGCAGGTAGGCGGCGCCCGTGCGCAGGGCGGCGAGGAGGCCGACGACGGCGTCGACGCCGCGCGGTCTGCTGACGGCGACGAGGCGTCCCGGGCCGGCGCCCCGGGCGGCCAGTTCGTCGGCGCGGAACGCGACGGCGAGGGCGAGCTGCCCGTAGGTCAGGCGGCGTTCACCGTGCACGACGGCGATGCGCTCGGCGTCCTGCCCGGCGATCCGGTCCAGGACGCGGGGCGCCGGCTGGGGCACCGGGCCGCCGTCCAGGACGGCGGACGCGGCAGGGGCGGTCGAGGGCATCGCGGAGCCTCCAGGCAGGGGGT
>DASTDN010000540.1:0-2854 GCA_035710365.1 Streptomyces sp.
ATGGCGCCCTCGATGTCCAGTTCCTGGGCGCAGATCAGGGGGACGTCGACGATGCCGAGCTTGCGCGCGGCGGCGGCCGGGAAGTCGCAGTGCAGGTCGGGCGTGGCCGTGAACCAGATGCTGATCAGGTCCTCGGTGCCCAGCCCGTTGCGTTCGAGGACGGCGGCGAGCAGGGCCGAGACCTGCTCGTCCATGTGTCCGGCCTCGTCCCGTTCCAGTTGGGCGGCGCCCCGGACCGCTCGTACCGCCACGGTGCTGCTCCTCGCTGACGTGCGTTCGGCTGTGCGTCCGTCCAGCCTAGCCACCCGTCCGCCGCCGGCCGGTGCTGCCCAGTTCGTGAGACGGCTCGGGGCCGGGTTGCTTCGCGCGTGCCGCATTCAATGTCAAGATGCCGCTTTGACGCCTTTTCTTCCGTTTCCTCCCTTTCTTATGTATCTGGAGTGCTGGCATGGGCGAGAACGCGACGCGGCGAACGGTTCTGCTGACGGCGGGCGCGGCGACGCTCACGGTCGGCTGCGGCTACGGCGAGGGAGGGGACGGGGACACCGGCCGCTCCCCGGGAGCCGACGGCGGCGGGGAACTCGCCGCGACGAGTGACATCCCGGTCGGCGGCGGCACGGTTTTCAAGGGCGAGAAGGTGGTGGTGACGCAGCCGGTGCGGGGCACCTTCCGGGCGTTCTCGGCGATCTGCACCCACCAGGGCTGTGTGGTGGCGGACGTGGCGGACGGCACGATCGACTGCCGCTGCCACGGCAGCCGGTTCCGGATCACCGACGGCTCGGTGGCGCACGGCCCCGCCACACGCGCCCTGCCGGCCGAGAAGATCACCGTGGAGGGGAACTCGATCCACCTGGCGTGACCGTGCGTCCACTCCCAGGCGTGCCGACGCGCCGCCGCAGACACCGGCGGCCCCGGCCCAGCGGCGCAGGCCAATCCGGTCGGCCCGGCACAGGGCTGAGCCGGTCGGCCCGGAAGCAGAGCCGGTCCAGCCGGCCGCGGCGCCGGGCCTCTCAGGCGCCGAGCCGTTCGGGCTCCGGACCGTTCAGGCGCCGGACCGGACCGTTCAGGTGTCCCAGAGTGTCCCGAGGGCGACCAGGTCGCCGCGGTACTCGATGCGGTCGGCCCACTCGGCGGGCCAGGCGTCGGCGCCGAGGTGGGCGCCCGCGAAGGCGCCCGCCAGGCAGGCGAGGGAGTCGGAGTCCCCGGAGGAGCAGGCCGCGCGGCGCAGCGCGGTGAGCGGCTCGTCCACGAACATCAGGAAGCAGAGCAGCCCGGTCGCCAGGGCCTCCTCGGCGATCCATCCGGCGCCGGTGGCCAGGCACGGGTCGGTCTCGGGCGAGGCGGTGCGCAGGGCGTCCTCCAGCCGGTCGAGGATCGCCAGGCACTCGTCCCAGCCTCGTGCGGCGAAGTGCTCGGGGCCGGGATCCTGCGCGCGGGCCCACAGGTCGCCGAGCCACTCGTGGTGGTAGCGGGTGCGGTTGTCCACGGCGTACGAGCGCAGCGCGCCGACGAGTCCGGCGGGGTCGGTGCCCTGCGCGAGCAGGTGCACGGCGCGGGCGGTGAGGTCGGAGGCGGCGAGCGCCGTGGGGTGGCCGTGGGTGAGGGCCGACTGGAGCTGGGCGGCGCCGGCCCGCTGCTCGTCGCTGAGTCCGGGGGCGAGGCCGAGGGGCGCCACGCGCATGTTGGCGCCGCAGCCCTTGGAGCCGACCTGGCTGGCGTCCTGCCAGGGCCGCCCCTCGCTCCGGAGGAGCGAGCAGGCGCGCAGGCAGGTGTTGCCGGGGGCGCGGTTGTTCTCGGGGGACTCGTACCAGTCCACGAACTCCTCGCGCACCGGCCGCTCCAGCAGCTCCGGTCCGAGCGCGCCCCGGTCCATCGCCGTGCGCAGGCCCTTGCCGAGCGCGAGCGTCATCTGGGTGTCGTCCGTGACGAGCGCGGGCATCGGCAGCTCCATCTCCCGCCAGGGCCCGAACCGGTCGAGGATCGCCGGCACGTCGAGGAACTCGGTCCGGTGGCCGAGCGCGTCCCCGAGAGCGAGCCCGGTCAGCGCCCCGGTGGCGACGCGCTTGTGGACAGTGGCGGAGGTCATGCGGGATGGGTCCTTTCAGGACGTTCGCAGCGGGGGCGGGCACGAGGCGGGGGCGGCGCCCCGCGCCGCACGGCCCGGCCGCCTCCGCCCGTCCGCCGACGCACCGGCAGGAGCGGCACACCGGCCGGAGCGGCGGACCGCCGGAGCAAGGCACATGCAGAGCGGCGGACCGGCAGGAGCGGCAGACGGCAGACGGCAGACGGCAGACGGCAGAACGGCGGCGAGGCGGTGGCGGGGCGGGTGAGTCGGCGTCGCCGCCCCCGGGTGACCGGGGGCGGGAACCGTGTGGCCGCCGGCCGGGGACCGCTACAGGTCGACTTCCTGCATCAGCATCCCGACCTCGGTGTTCGACAGGCGGCGCAGCCAGCCCGACTTCTGGTCGCCCAGGGTGATCGGACCGAAGGCGACGCGCACCAGCTTGTCGACCGGGAAGCCGGCCTCCGCGAGCATGCGCCGCACGATGTGCTTGCGGCCTTCGTGCAGGGTCACCTCGACGAGGTAGTTCTTGCCGGTCTGCTCGACGACCCGGAAGTGGTCCGCACGGGCGTACCCGTCCTCCAGCTGGATGCCGTCCTTCAGGCGCTTGCCCAGGTCGCGCGGGATCGGGCCGACGATGTGCGCCAGGTACGTCTTCTTCACGCCGTACCGGGGGTGGGTCAGCCGGTTCGCCAGCTCGCCGTGGTTGGTGAGCAGGATGACGCCCTCGGTCTCGGTGTCGAGCCGGCCGACGTGGAAGAGCCGGGTCTCACGGTTGGTGACGTAGTCGCC